>UQSV01000055.1 GCA_900543875.1 uncultured Coriobacteriaceae bacterium
ATCGGTTTGGCACGTTTGAGGAGCGCGAGACGTGCGCAACCGATGGTGCGTTTGGGCGGCGTCTTGCTCGGAAGGGGATCGGTGCGCGCGACCGCATCTATAACGTTCGCATATGCGAACAACGGTTGCCGTCCACGGAATTTTAACCCCCCCTGTCACTGCCCTCATACAACGGTGCTAGAACTTAATTGTTACTGGGGCGGTATGACAATCGGTTTCTCCTTCTGTGCCATTGACTGAGCGACTAACTGGCATATCGCAAAGGAGAAAGGGCTACCCCGTGAAAAAGCCGAGATTACGGCGTGCGTTGGCATACTTTTTAACGGCTTCGCTTGCGATCAACGCAATTCCAGCCTCGGCGGTGGCCGAGCAGATCGAAAGCACCGCGCAGGACGTTCGGGGGGGGGTTGTCGCTGAGCCCGAGCTCAGCGATGCAGCTCCTGTAGAGACGCCCGAGACGCCTGTGGAGACGAACCCTGCAGATGATGCCGAGACGGGCGGCGAGGCTGATGCCAACGCATCGACCAACCAGGCGGAACCTCAGACGCCGCAGGTTCAGTCCCAGGCAGCCTCAGCGGCTCGGTCCGTCGCCGTCAGTGGCTCTACCTATACGGTCGAGACGAACGACGATCTGACCCAGGCGATGACCGCCATTGCCTCTTCCTCAGACAATGAGGCAACGATTGAGCTCAAGGGTGGCGAGACGTTCAAGGTCCCTGCCGCCAACTACCGTGCCACCTTTGGTGCGGAGGGCAAGAGCATTACCGTGACGAGCTCGGGCGACACCCAGGCTACGCTCGACTTTTATTACACCGGCTACCTTGCCGGCGACTGCACATTTGACAACGTGCACGTGAAGGGCAGCACGCTGTTCTGCAACGGTCATCGCACGGTCTTTACCACTGCCAGCACGTTTGACTTCTCTATTACGATGTACGCTGGCGCGAATGGTGCCGATGTCGATAGCACCTACCTCGTAATTGCGGGTACTGGTTCCGTTAACGTTGGCTCCGCTAGCGGCTCTCACAACATCGTGGGTGGTTGCCTTGCCGGCTCGGTTCACGGGGATACCTACCTCGAGGTCTCTGGCAACGTTGCGATGTGCGGCGGCAACAAGCTGACACCGGCAAGCGTGCTGGGAGACGGAACGAGCTCGAGCACCGCTACCAGCTATGTTTCCGTCGACGGCAACGCCAAGCTTGTCTATGACAACGGTGGTACCGGCACCCCGGCAATTGACGGAACGAGCGGCTGCGAAATCAAAGGCGACCTCACCATTGAGGCGCGTGCCGGTCGATGCAACGGTATCAGCGCCCAGCGCGAGTACGTCGACAAGTCCGTCGTTGACGGCAGCGCCCACATCATCGCGGGTTCGCCGGACTACGAGAATACCGACCGCGTGCTCAGGATTAATGCCAACTGGGGAATCTTTGGTGCCGGCGACATGATGTCTAACTTTGAGAGCGGCCAGTACCAGGTTGGCGGCAGCGTGACTGTCGATGCCTACGAGAACGTTTGGGGCTGGGATCGCGGCGCCGATCCAACGCGTAGCGACACTCCTGAGATTTACGGTTCCAAGCATGGAGACGTCAAGGGTAGCGTGACGGTCAACGTCCATGGCGGCCATGTGGGCAACATCTATGGCGCTGACGATACGGCCGTTACCGGTGCCGTTACCATGACGCTGACCGATGTTGACCTGAGGGACAGCTACTACGGCGGGGACTACGACCAGGCGGGCATCTTTGGCCTCTATACCGAGGTGGGCGACCCCTCTGCCGGCTCCCTCTCGATTACGGTAAATGGTGGCGACTGGGCGCTGCTGTTTGGTACCGACGAGGCCGCGGCGCCCGCCAACTCGACCATTACGGTGACGGGTAAACCCAACATCCGCCTTGGTGTCTCTGGCGTGCAGGCAAGCAAGTTGCCCGACCACGGCGTCATGCCCACGGTTATCTTCGACGGGGCTGAGGCAACCGCACCCTTTGTGCAGGAGTGCGAGAGCGTAAACCTTGTGAACGGCTCGGGCGTGACGCTTGAGGATCACGACTGGATTCGTGGCGTCAACATCGAGCAGGGGAGCACGCTCACCACAACCGATGACAACCACATGTACGTTTATGGCGACGCAACCATCAATGGAACGTGGAACCAGGAGTACGCTGCGGCTCAGAACTACTATGACCTGTGGGTACAGGGCAGCACTTCCATTGGCGAGCAAGGTCTACTCGTGAGCAGGGGCACGGCGACGTTCAAGGGCAACGTTTCCAACACGGGTACGATGGCGCTTATGAACCCGACAAGCATCGGCAGCGACTACGAGGGCAAGAACGCCGAACTACGTCTTCCTGCGGTGACCGACAACTACGACGGTACCGATGACGGCGGTGACATCCCGCTGTACATCGCGGGAGCTTCGACTGGCAAGAGCACGGTCTACACCACGGCGACCGACAACTACCAGACGCTTGTCGAGCCCGAGGTTGGGCAGAACTACATCCTCTCGGCTGCGCTTGATGGCGATGCGCCTGCGCAGGGCGTGTTTGAGTTGGGCAACGACGACGCAATTTGCGACGGCCTCTATCTCAAGCGCGTTGCGGACGCCGACCCCACCGACCACGATTCCTATCACATGTGGCAGATTGCAAAGGGCGACGTCGACGCTATCTCGGCCACGGTGGCCCCGATGAACCTCACGGTCTACACGGGCGGCGAGGGCTACAAGGGCGTCATTGGCGATGATGGGCAGTTCGTGAGCAACGACTTCCCCGAGATGGGCTTCTACTTTGTGCTGCCCCAGAGCATTAACGACCTTCTTGGTAGCACGGGCGATGATGCCGTGAACCTTGCCGACAAGGTGACGCTTAGCTACAACGACCCAAGTACGGGAACCACGCGTAGCTGGGCGCTTGAGCTCTACGGTAACGAGGACCAGAGCCATGTGACCATGAATGGCCGCAAGGTCTACATCTACAAGATTTTGCCCAGCGACATCGATGGCACCAGCGAGACCATTCCGTTCCGCGTGCAGTTTGAGGACGAGAATGGCAACATCATGGACAACTCTGACTTCGTTGCTTCGGTCACTGACCAGTTCCGTCAGTTCAAGGCGAGCGTATACCCGGGCAGCCTCGACGTGAGCAAACTGCGCATCACTGCAACTGTCGATGGCAGGACTATCTCCCGCCCGGTAAAGCTTGGCTCGAGCACCCTCACGATCCGTGCCAACACCGACGAGGTCTATGCGGACATCGCCAATGGCGAGCCCACCGCTGCCGAGGGCGATGGCTTCCTCGCGGGCACGGCTCAGGATGGAACCGAGTATTTCGTCAATGACTCTGGCATCAGCGCCGAGCCCGAGGGCGTGAAGCTCATGGTCGATGAGAGCCTGGATGACTCTGCGCTCAAGAGCTATCTCGACGAGAAGATGAATCCCGACGGGAAGTACGCCTACGAGTTCAAGTACCTCGACCTCGTCGACACGGCCAACGGCAATGCCTACGTGACCATGGGCGAGGGCCAGAAGATGAACGTCTACTGGCCAGTTCCGGATGATGCCGACCCCAACTCGAGCTTTAGGATTGTGCACTTCAAGGGCCTCGACCGCGACACCGATGACGACCCGACAGCATTCATCGAGAACAACCCACCCGAGCTCATCGACGCGGAGAAGGTTGAGATTGGCGGCAAGGAATACGTGAAGTTTGCGGTGGATTCCTTCTCGCCCTTTGCGCTGATGTACCAGAAGAAGGGCACGGTCAACCAGGGTGGTGAGTCTGGCGGGGAGAAGCCGGGTGCCAATCCCGGCACCATCTCTGGTTCGCCTGTCAGCGATGCCGAGAAGCCCGCTCCTGCTTCGGCCTCGGCTGATGACAAGAAGAGCGCCACGAGCGAGCTGCCGCAAACGGGTGATTCCTCGTCGCTGATGCTTCCCGCTATGATTGGCACAGTTGGTGCGTCCATCGCTCTTCTCGGCGTGATCGAGAGGCGACGCTGCAGCTAACGCGAGCTGCATAGCGGACGCGTGAGGCCCTCGGTTCGGATGCGAGCCGAGGGCCTCGTTATGTTGCGACGGCGCCCCATCGGTTGCGCACGTTTGAGAGCCGTTGGACGTGCATAATCGATGGGACGTTGGAGGCGGGCGCTTCTCGCCATCGGTTTGGCACGTTTGAGGAGCGCGAGACGTGCGCAACCGATGGTGCGTTTGGACAACGCGTGACATGCATAACCGATGGGGCGTTTGCGGCCGGTGACACCGCGCTTCCCGCTGCCGATACGTTGCGCACATAAGAAGCGAGGCCACCCTCGGGGGAGGATGGTCTCGCAGTTGGCTTGCCTATGCGTCGAGCTGCTAGTGGTTCGACTGGGTGGACGCGTCGGAGCCGCCGGCCTCGGAGTCGCCCGTGGAGCTCGAGTCACCGGAGGAGGTGGAGCCGTTGCCTCCCATGGTACCCGAGTTGTTGCCGCCCGTGCTCGTGTTGGAGCTGGGCTTGGGACCCTTGGAAATCACAAGCGTGATCTGCGTGTCCTTGCTCTGGCTGCCCGTGGGGCTCTGGCTGATGACGCAGTCCTTCTCGACGGAATCGCTGTACTCGCGGTCGACCTTCACGTTGGTGAAGCCGGCGCTCGTGAGCTCGCTCTGGACCGTTAGGTAGTACTCGCCCGCGTGGTTGCCCGCATCGGCCTTGCCAACGCCCGTGGAGAGGTGATACGTGATCGTGTCGCCCTCCTTGGCGTCGCTGCCGGCGGCCTGGTCCTGGCTCGCGACCTTGCCGTTCTCGACCTCGGACGACTCTACGGACTCGCCCACGGCGCCCTTGAGGTTGAGCTTGGCCAGCGCCGCCTCGGCCTCGGACGGCGTCTTGTTCTTGAGGTCGGGCACGGTGACGGTGGCCGCGGGTTTCTTGCCCTTGGAGAACACGAGCGTGACCTTGGTGCCCTTGCTGCACTGCGTATCACGCGCGGGGTCCTGGCTAATGAGCTTCCCCTCGTCGATGTCGTCGTTGTACTGCTCGGACGTGCTCACGATGTAGAAGCCGTCGCCAGCCTCGGCGAGCTTGGCCGTGGCTTCGTCCTTTGTCATGCCCTCGAGGTTGGGCATAGCCTTGGTGGCCGAGCCGTTGCCCATGATGGCCATGGCGCCGCCCGCGATAAGCGCGATGGCAATGATGACGCCAATGACGATGGCGGCAACCTTGCCCTTGCCACCCTTCTTCTCCTCGGGCACTTGGACGCCACCCTGCGTGGAGCCGGAGGCCGGGATGCGACCGGTGGCCGTGGGGGTCACGGCGGCGCGGGGCATGGCCTGCGTGCGGCCGCCGGGCGTGCGGTTGAGCTGGGAGGTGGGCGCCGCGGTGATGAGCGAGGTGGCCTCGCCCAGGTTCACGATGCGGCCCGCGAGGTAGTCGTTGAGGACGCGGCGCAGCTCGTCGGCCGTCTGGAAGCGCTCGGCCGGGTTCTTGCGCATGCACTTGAGGATGATGCCCTCGAGTGTGGCATCGATGTTGGGATTGATCTGGCTGGGTGGCACCGGCTGCTCGTTGACCTGCTTGAGCGCCACCGAGATGGCGTCGTCGCCGTCGAACGGCACGCGACCGGTGGCGGCCTCGTACATCACGATGCCCAGGGAGTAGAGGTCAGACTGCGGACCAAGCTCCTTGCCCTGCGTCTGTTCGGGCGAGACGTAGTGGGCGGTGCCCAGCACCGAGTTGTCGGCCGTGAGGTGGCTGTTCTTGGCGCGGGCGATGCCAAAGTCCATCACCTTGATGTTGCCGTCGGGCTGCACCATGATGTTCTGCGGCTTGATGTCGCGGTGGATGATGTCGTGCCCGTGCGCCACGGAGAGTGCCTGGCAGATTTGCGAGCCAATCTGGGCCACCTTGCGGCAGTCGAGTGCACCATGGCGCTTGATGCCGGTCTTGAGGTCGGTGCCGCGCAGGTACTCCATCACGATGTAGTACGTGTCGCCGTCCTTGCCCCAGTCGTAGACGCCCACGATGTAGGGGCTCTGGAGTGCGGCGGCCGCCTGGGCCTCCTGCTTGAAGCGAGCCGCGAACGACAGGTCGGCCGCATACTGCGGCAGCATCGTCTTGATGGCGACCGTCCTGCCGAGCACCTCGTCCAGGCCACGGTAGACGGTGGCCATGCCACCGATGCCAATCTTGTCCTGGACGGTGTAGCGTCCGCCGAGAACCCTATCTGCCATGCTCTGCTCCCATCGAGTACTCGCGCCCGCTGGCGCGCCATTGTTCAATCATCGCATCAAATGCCTGTCGCGGGGCCGTCAGTTTGTGCCTCCGCGGAGTTCGTGTTCGTCGTGAGGCCACGGCCGCGAGGCCGGCTTCAGGACAGGCGGGTGTAACCCGCGAATCTCGTGCCGTCATCACTGGTCACTTCCCTGGGCCTGGGCGTTCAGGGACTTGGAGAGCACCTGGCCGGCGAGCTGGGCGGCCAGGCCCGAGACGTCGTCGGTGTCGGAGCCCTCGAGGTAAACCGAGATGGCCAGCGTGGGGCTGTCGTAGGGGGCAAAGCCGATGAACGCAGAGTTCACATGGCCGCCCTGCTCGGCCGTGCCCGTCTTGCCCGCCACGCGTGCCCCGCGAACCTGCGCGGCAACGCCGGTTCCGCTCTGGACAACCTCGAGCATGGCCTCTTTGACCTGCTCGGCCGTCTCGGCGGTGATGGCCTGGCCCAGGCTCTTGGGGGCCGTGGTGCTCACGGTGACGCCCTCGGGCGACAGTACGTGGTCGACGACGTAGGGGTTCATGACAACGCCGCCGTTGGCGATGCCCGCGGCGATGACCGCCCCCTGCATCACGGTGACCTGCGGGCCGGCGGGGCTCGCGTGCTCGCCCACGGGCTGGCCGGCGCCTGCCCAGGCGGTCTCCCACTCGGTCATCTCGCTGGGATCGGGCATGAGCGAGGCGGCGGTGGAGAAGTCCTGGCCAAGCGAAGTGCCAAAGCCAAAGGCACGGGCGTAGCGCACAAGCGTGTCGGCGCCGAGCTGCGTGGCAACCTGGCCGTACGAGGTGTTGGACGAGTGGGCGAAGGCGTCGCGCAGGTTCGTCTCGCCAAAGTCGTCGTTGTGCATGTTGGTGACGGCCGCTCCGCCAATCTCGATCGACGCGGGACCCGAGATGGGTGAGTCGAGCGTGAACTGGCCGGAGTCGAGCGCCGCGGACAGCGTCACGGTCTTGAACGTGGAACCCGGGGTGTACAGGGCGCCCGTGGAGCGGTCGAGCAGCTCGCCGTTAGAGTCGCCGCCCGAGAGGATGTTGGAGATCTCGCCGTAGGTGAAGGTGGGCGAGGAGGCCTTGGCGAGCACCGCGCCCGTGCTCGGGTCGAGCACAGCGATGGCGCCCACGTGGCCCTGCAGTGCCTCCTCGGCGGCCTGCTGGATGCGAGAGTCGAGGGTGAGCACCACGGAGTTGCCCGGCTGGCTCACGCCGGCGAGCGAGTAGAGTGTGCTCTGCCAATTGGAGTAGTCGGCGTGGCCGGTGAGCGAGTCGTTCATCGAGGCCTCGACGCCCGTGGCGCCGTATTGGGTCGAAAGGTAGCCCACAGTGTGCGCCGCGAGCGAGCCCTGCGGGTAGGTGCGCACGTAGGTGCCGTCTGCCTGCTTGAGCGATTCGGCGAGCGTCACGCCGTCGGAGGTGAGGATGGCGCCGCGCTGCACGTAGGCGCTGCGGGCGATGGTGTGGTTGTTGTTGGGCATCTCCTGGTAGTCTGCGGCCTTGATCACCTGGATGTAGGTGAGGTTGGCGATGAGCAGGGCAAACAGGATGGCGAAGAACGTCACGAGCGAGGTGAGGCGGTTGCTCAGGGCAACGCGGCCCAGCACGCCACCCTCGGGGGTGCCCAGGCCAAAGCTCGCGCGGGCGTGCTTGCCCTGCATGGCGGCCGCCTGGCCGGTGGCTCCCAGCGCCGCGAGCGGCGAGGCCGCGCTCGTGGTGCCGTCGCCTGCGGGGAGGGTGCCGCGTCCCGTGCCCTCGTCGCCGGCGCGCAGCAGCAGCGCCACGACGATGAAGCTCGAGAGCAGCGACGAGCCGCCCTGGCTCATGAACGGAAGCGTGACGCCCGTGAGGGGCAGGAGGCGCGTGACGCCGCCTACGATGAGGAAGGCCTGGAACGACAGTGACGCCACGAGGCCCACGGCCGTGAAGGCGCTCATGTCGCTCTTGGCGCGCGCCGCGGTGGCAAGGCCGCGGATGGCGAACAGCATGAAGAGCAGCAGCACGGCCGAGCCGCCCAGCAGGCCCATCTCCTCGGCGACGGCAGAGAAGATGAAGTCGCTCTTGACGACCGGGATGAGCGTGGGCATGCCCTTGCCGATGCCGGCTCCGGCAAGGCCGCCGTCTGCGATGGAGAAGAGCGACTGCACGATCTGCAGGCCCGAGCCGGACGGGTCGGCGAAGGGGTCGAGCCAGATCTGGAAGCGCACGCGGACGTGGTTGAACAGCTGGTAGCAGAGGGCTCCGCCAATCGCGAGCAAAACGAGGCTCACGAGCACGTAGCCGATGCGGCCCGTGGCGACGTAGAGCATGACCACGAACATGGTGAAGAAGAGCGCCGCGCTGCCCAGATCCCTCTCGAAGATGACGACGAGCAGGCACATGCCCCACATGACGAGCATGGGCGTGAGCATGCGCAGGCGCGGCAGCGTGAAGGGACCCACCTTGTGCGAGGAGGCGCTCAGCAGCTCGCGGTTCTCGGACAGATAGGCCGCGAGGAAGACGGCGATGAGCACCTTGGCGATCTCGCCGGGCTGAAAGGAGAACGAGCCCACGCGAATCCACAGCTTGGAGCCGTAGATCTCGGTGCCCACGAGGGCGGGCAGCAGCAACAGGGCCACGCCCGCGATGCCAATCGTGTACTTGTACTGGGCGAGGCGGTCGAGGTTGGGGACGAGCGCGAGCACGCCCACCATCGTGGCGACCGACACGAAGAGCCAGACCACCTGGCCCGTTGCGTCCTCGGGGGCAAGGCGCGTCACGAAGGTGATGCCGATGCCCGAGAGCACGAAGACGATGGGCAGGATGGCCGGGTCTGCGCCGGGGGCAAACACGCGCACGCCGATGTGCGCCGCGATGAAGGCCACGATGAGACCGATGGGCACGGCGAGCGTGGTGAGGTTAAGCTCGGCCCCGGTGTTCATCACGTACATGGAGTAGAGGAGCAGCACCGGGATGGCACCCGTGCACAGCAGGAGCAGCTCGGTCGTGCGCCTGGAACCTCCGATTGCATGTGCCATGTCACTCGCCTCCCTGTGCGTTCTGCGGCTGCGCGGCCTCGGGGCCCGCGTCTCCCGACTCGCTTCCAACCGAGCCGTCCGTGCTCTCCGACTGGGCGTCGGACGCGGCCTTCTGGGCCTTCGCCTGCTCCTCCTCGATCTGGGTGGCGTAGGCGCTTACGGTGCTGCGGGCCTTGTCGACGTTTTCGACCGTGATGCCGCTTGCGAGCTGGTGCTGCGTGGCCTCGGGCAAGTCCTGCAACTTCACGGTGGTGGTCTCCTCGAGCTCTGACAGGGGAATGCCCAGGAAAGAGCCACGAATGCCCTTGTAGATGCCAACGTTTCCGGCGTCGGTGCCGATGTACCAAGAGTTGTTCACGATGAGCGCGAGCACGATGCCCGCGGCGACGACGAGGCCCGCGATGGCGCCAAGGCATCCGAGGACGGCGCGACGGCGCGCCAGGCGCCTCTGCTCCTCTCGGCCGTCGCTCACGACGTCGACGACGATGACCGACACGTTGTCGTGGCCACCCTCGGCGAGGGCGGCGCTCACGAGCTCGTTGGTGCAGTCGATGGGCGTGGCGCTCGAGACGGCGAGGGCCTCGATCTGGCTGTCGGGCACCATCGAGGAGAGGCCGTCGGAGCAGACGATCACGCGGTCGCCGCGCTCGACGGCGAGGGTGAAGTGGTCGGCGTACATGTCGGGGTCGGAGCCCAGGGCCCTCGTGATGATGGAGCGCGAGGGGTGGACGCGCGCCTCGTCGGCCGTGATCTCCCCGGCGTCGACGAGCTCCTCGACATAGGAGTGGTCGTGCGTGACGCGCACGAGGGTGCCGGCGTGCAGCAGGTAGATGCGCGAGTCGCCCACGTGGGCCACGGCCATCTGCGTGCCCTCGATGAGGCAGCAGCTTGCGGTGCAGCCCATGCCGGGCTTGCCCTCGCCCGTCTCGGCACCCTGGATGACGGCCTCGTTGGCCGCCTCGACTGCAGCGCCCATCAGCGCGTCGTCGGCGTGCTCGGGGGCGTGGCTGGCAATCGTGCGCACGGCAATGGCGCTCGCGACCTCGCCGGCGGCGTGTCCGCCCATGCCGTCGCAGACGCCAAAGAGGGGGTTGCGCACGAGGTAGGAGTCCTCGTTGTGACTGCGGACCAGGCCGACGTCGGTGCGGGCCGCCCACGAGAGGCGCGTGTCTGCGCCCATCTCGACCCCGCCGCCGGGACGCGCGTCGAGGTCGATGGCGGTCTGGGCCATGGGCGCCGTGTGCCTTGCGCGGCGCGCCTCGGCCAGCCCCTCCGCCGCGTGCGCCATGCGCGTGACGATGGGGATGGGGCCCGTCGAGCCCTTGCGTCTGGGGGTGTCCTGCTCGACGTCACTCATCGGCGGCTCACCCTCATGACCACGTCGCCCACCTGGACCTCATCGCCGTCGCGCAGCGTTACGGGGTCGATGATAGCGCGCCCGTTGACGAGCGTGCCGTTGGTGGAGTTGAGGTCCTCGAGCACGAGCGCCGGTCCCTGCAGCGTGAAGCGTGCGTGCGTGGACGAGACGAACGGCTCGTTGATGACGATGTCGCTCGACTGCGAGCGACCCACGACCACCGGCCCCAGCATGTCGACGTGCAAGCCGCGCAGGTTGCGCGGGCCCTTGTCGACGTCGACGCACCAGATCGCGGCATCCTTGCGCTGGCCCTTGACGAGGCCGATGCCCGTCTTCATCACAACGAAGAGGAAGAGATACAGGATGGCCACGAGGGCGATGCGGCCTATGAAGAGGACGAGGTCGATCATGCTAGTTCTCCCGGAACTCGAGGTTCGTGAGGCCCAGCGTGATGAGGTCGCCATCGCGCAGGGGGCACTCGTCGACGTCGACGTCGTTCACGAGCGTGCCGTTGGTGGAGTTGAGGTCGCGGATGCGCCAGCCCTGGCCGTCGAAGCTGAGCTCGGCGTGGCTGCGCGAGACATTGGGGTCGCGCAGCAGCACGCCGCCGGGCGTGCGCTCGCGGCCGATGATGGTGCGCGGCGCCGAGGCTGTGAAGGTGCGGCCGGACTGGCGGTCGATGAGCAGGCAGGTCGCGGCCGGGCGAGCCGGTGCGGCTGGGGCCACGCGGACGGTCAGTATTATCTGAGACCAAGCATACACCATAAGACTTTAGCCCCAAATC
>UQSV01000056.1 GCA_900543875.1 uncultured Coriobacteriaceae bacterium
ACCCGCGTGCTGGGCAGCAAGTCGGCCAAGTTCTTCGTGGCGCAGCAGCGCGAGCTGGGCGTCGTCGAGGGCCAGGTCGAGGAGATTATGAACGGCCAGAAGGTCGTCAAGGCGTTCTGCCACGAGGCCGCCGCCGAGGCCGACTTCGACAAGATCAACGAGCATCTCTTCGAGGTCTCGCAGCAGGCCAACATGTACGGCAACATCCTGATGCCCGTGCTCATGAACATCGGCAACCTCATCTACGTCATCGTGGCGCTGGCAGGCGGCCTGCTGCTCGCCCTGGGCGTGCCCAACGTATCGCTGTCGGGCATGGCGCTGTCGATCGCCGTGGTAGTGCCGTTCCTCAACATGACCAAGCAGTTCTGCGACCAGATTGGCCAAATCTCCCAGCAGATCAACGCCGTGGTCATGGGCCTTGCCGGCGCCGACCGCATCTTTGCCCTCATCGACGAGCAGCCCGAGGAGGACGAGGGCTACGTGACCCTGGTGAACCTGGGCGTCGAGGGCGGCGAGCTGGTCGAGAGCGAGAAGCGCACGGGCCTGTGGGGCTGGAAGCATCCGCACCACGATGGCACGACCACCTACACCCCACTGCGCGGAGACGTCCGCATGGAGGACGTTGACTTTGGCTACACCCCCAACCACCAGGTGCTTTACGGCGTGAGCGTCTATGCCAAGCCTGGCCAGAAGGTTGCCTTCGTGGGCGCCACGGGTGCGGGCAAGACCACGATCACCAACCTCATCAACCGCTTCTACGACATCGCCGACGGCAAGATTCGCTACGACGGCATCAACGTCAACAAGATCCGCAAGGCTGACCTGCGCCGAAGCCTGGGCGTGGTGCTGCAGGACGTCAACCTGTTCACCGGCACCGTCATGGACAACATCCGCTACGGCCGTCTCGACGCCACCAACGAGGAGTGCATCGCCGCCGCCAAGCTCGCCGGCGCCGACGACTTCATCAGCCGCCTGCCCGAGGGCTACGCCACGATGCTTTCTGGCAACGGCGCGCAGCTCTCCCAGGGCCAGCGCCAGCTCATCTCGATTGCCCGCGCCGCCGTGGCCGACCCGCCCGCGATGATCCTCGACGAGGCCACGAGCTCAATCGACACGCGTACCGAGGCCATTGTCCAGAAGGGCATGGATGCGCTGATGCAGGGTCGCACCACGTTCGTTATTGCGCACAGGCTGTCGACCGTCCGCAACTCCGACGTAATCATCTGCCTCGACCACGGCCACGTGATCGAGCGCGGCAGCCACGACGAGCTCATCGCCAAGAAGGGCTACTACTACCAGCTCTACACCGGCGCGTTCGAGCTCGAGTAGGGCTCGCGAGCAACGCAGAGCGCACGAGAAGGGCGGCGCCGTCTGGTTCATCCCAGGCGGCGCCGCCCTTCTTTGCATGCTCCTTGGTGATCGCTAGGGACGCGCGTCTACATCGGCGGCCGTGCGGCCCCACGTCTACGCCGGCGGCCACGCAGGCCGCGCGCCTACGCCTCGTCGAGGGCGTACAGCTCCCCCGCCTCGACGAGCGTCAGACCCGACCCACGCAGCTTGAGCTCGACGGGCTCGCCTTGGACGCGCACGATGTCGACCGTGCCGCCGTTGACCGAGCAGCTGTAGGCGTAAGCCACGGTGAGGTCGCTTGAGTGGAGGCGATCGAGCAGAACGGCGAGGCCACCCGGTACGTTGTCGACGCGCAGGGCCGCAACCTCGCAGGTAGACGCGTCGTAGCCCAGGTTGCAGAGCATCTCGCAGATGGCTTGCGGACGGTCGACCACGAGGCGCACGATGGCATAGTCGGTGTTGCTCGCAACCATGACGCCATGAATCTGGACTCCCGACTCGCCCAGCACGCGACACATCCTCGCCAGGCGCCCCGGCCCCGCCGGCAGGCAAACGTTCAGCTGGTCAATCATGGTGGCCTCCTTGGCTTGATGGGCACTCGCTCTCGCAGAGCTAGCCTAGGCCCCATCTTATGGACCGCATGCCTCGCCTCCCCACGGCAGACCGCAAATTAACTCGCATGACGCCGCATCAAGACCAATTGGAAACAGGGTCGGCGGGTACAATCCACTGGGACAAACAGACGGGAGATGCACATGTATTCGTTCACAAGTCGCGTCCGCTACAGCGAGGTCGACGAGAACTGGAGGCTCACCATTCCGGCGCTCATCGACTACCTGCAGGACTGCAGCACGTTTCAGTCGGACCTGCTGGGCATGGGGCCCGAGCACATCGCGAGCACCAAGCTCGCGTGGATGCTCAGCGCCTGGAAGATCGAGATTCGCAAGCTGCCGCGCTTCAACGACGAGATCGTCGTGAGCACGTGGGCCACGGGCTTCAAGGGACTGCGTGCCAACCGCAACTTCACCGTGCGCACGGCGGGCGCACCAGCAGACGCCGAGCCGCTCGTCCGCGCGGACTCGAGCTGGTTCATGTTCGATGGCAACAAGGGTCGTCCCGTGCGCACGCCCGAGAGCGAGTGCATGCCCTACATGGAGTTCGACGGCGATGACGCGCCACTCGACATGCCCGCGATTCCGCACGTGGTGCGCATCGAGGACGAGGGCGAGCCGCTCACCCCAGTGCAGGTTACGGCCGCCCACCTCGACACGAACCATCACGTTAACAACGCCCAGTACGTGGCGATTGCGCTGGGCGCACTGGGCGAGCGCGTGCCTGCCGCTCCCCTTACGCTCGACGTTCACTACAGCCAGGCGGCCAAGCTCGGCGACGTCATCTACCCACACCTTCACGAGCAAGACGACGCGCTTACCGTGACGCTCGACAACGCGGACGGCAAGCACTACGCCATCGTGAGCGTGAGCTAAAAGAGGCGACACAGGGACGGCAACAGGCTTGGAGCGGCCGAGCGAGAAGCACGAAAGAGGCCGGGTTGGGAAGCGTTCCCAACCCGGCCTTTGTTTGTGTATGCAGGTTGCAGGGCACGACAGCCGCGCCCGCCCCGCTCGCGCTAGTACGCGATGTCCATGCGGCGAACGATGTCGAACGAGATGACGCTCGTGTCGACGTACTCCTCGGCCAGGACCACCGGCGCGTCGCTCGTGTCGTAGAGAACCGACCTCGTGACCAGCATCGGGCGCTCCCCCACCTCGGTAGCCGCCTCATCGCCCACGACGGCGCGAGCCTCGCTGGCCGTCACCACGTCGAGCTCGGTGCGCTCCCACGACAGGCGCCTGCCTCCACGCTCGAACAGGTAGCAGAAAAGCGACCTGGGATAGCTCGCGAGCTCCGCGAGCGCGGCCGCGGCGTCGTTGCCGCCCGCCACCTCGAGGCCCAGCCAGTCGCGACAGATGGCACACGGCCGGCCGTCGGCCAGGAACTGCTTCGTGACCTCGATGACGGGCTCGCCATCGGAAAGGCGCAGCTCACAGCGGGCGCGGGCGGCTTGCTCGCCCTTGGCCTCGCAGGCTCGCAGGGGCCGCACGTCTGCCTTGTGGCCGCAGCGCTCGATGGCACGCGTGAGCTCGCTTGCGGGCGAGAGGTGCGCGCGCACGCCCATGGCCTCGACGTTCACGAAGGTGCCCTTGCCCTGGCGGCGCAGCACGACGCCATCGGCCGCAAGGTCGTTCAGGGCCTGGCGAACCGTCGTGCGGCTCACGCCCAGGCGCTGGGCGAGCTGCTCCTCGCGCGGCAGCTTATTGCTGGCCGCAAGGTCCATCTCGCCAATGATCGCCTCGAGCGCGCGACGCGTCTGGTCTGCGAGCGACCCCGTCTTTACCCGTTCAGCCATGGCGCCTCGCTAGTCCCAGTAGCCCTTGTGGACCTCGGCGGCCTCCTCCTCGACCTCGGGGAAGGGGCCCTCGACCTTGATGTCCTTCTGGCCACGGGCAAAGACGTCGCGGCAGGGCAGGTCAAAGGTGGGGTTCTGCTCGTTGGAGCCGGTGAGCTGCAGCAGGCGACGCTCGGTCATGCCATAGACAACGCGGCCGATGCCCGCCCAGTAGATGGCGCCCGAGCACATGGCGCAGGGCTCGGCGGTGGTGTAGAGGGTGCAGTCCTTGAGGAAGGCACGCGAGTACTCGTGGCTGGCGCGGCGCACCAGGGCGGTCTCGGCGTGGCCGGTGGCGTCGCGCTGGGTGATCTCGATGTTCTCCTGCTCCATCAGGATGTTGCCGTCCTTGTCGGTGAGCAGCGCGCCAAACGGTGTGTTGCCGTGTTCGCGCGACTCGCGGGAGACCTGGATGCAGCGGCGCAGGTAGTACTCGTTGGACTCGGCCATGATGCTCTCCTTTTGCTGGTGGCGCCCGGGGCGGGCGCGATGGTTGTCGATGTGGCGCGACCCGCCAACACGCGTTGTCGGCAAGCAGCGTCTTTTGCCGAGAAGGACGTGGCGTTGTGCCGTCCACCTCGCATGCCGAGAAGGACGCGGCGTTGTGCCGTCCACCTCGCATGCCGAGACGAGCGCCGGCACGCGTTGCCAGTCGCTCGTCCTATGCAAGGGCGCAACGCCAGCACGCGTTGCCGACGTTGCACCCCATTACCAAGACGGACGACGGTGCGCTCCCCTTCTGCGCGCGCCATCGTCCGCCCCGTAACGCTCGAAAGGTCATACCTATTACCTTTCGACTCCCATCATAGCGCCGCGGGAGCAAAACGCCCCGTGTCGCACGCAGACGGCACGGGGCGAACGGTGAACGGATGGGCTAGACAGAGGCTGGGCGTCACGAAGCCGCAACCAGCGAACGCTCCTGCTACATCAGCTCGCAGATGTGGCTGGCGAAGGCCACAGGGTCGTCGGGCAGGATGCCCTCGACGAGCAGCGCCTGGTCATAGAGCAGGCCGGCATACAGGCTAACCTTGTCCGCATCGCCCGTCTCCTGGGCGGCCTTGAGCTTGTCGAACACCGGGTGCTGGGCGTTGAGCTCGAGTACGCGCTGGGCCTTGGGGGCCTCGCCCGCGTCGGGGCCGGCGGAGAGCACCTTCTCCATCTCGAGCGACAGCGGGCCCTCCGAGGTGATGGCGGCCGGCGCGTCAGTGAGGCGCGCGGACACGGTGACCTTCGTGACCTTGTCTCCCAGGGCGTCCTTCATGGCCTTGAAGAGGTCCTCGTTGTCCTTGGTGGCCTGCTCGGCAGCGGCCTTCTCGTCCTCGGTGGCAAAGTCGACGTCGCCGGCGGCAACGTTCTTGAGCTCGAGCGAGCGGTCCTCGACCTCGGGCTCGGCGCCATCGGCCACGGCCTTGGCAGCGGCCTCGCGGGCGGCGTCATCCTCGTAGGTCTTGGGCAGGCCCTTGGCCTCGTAGGTGCGCATGGCCTGGAAGGTGAACTCGTCGACGTCGGCCGTGCAGAGCAGCACGTCATAGCCGTGGTCGAGCGCGGCGCGCACAACGGGCATCTTCTCGAGGCGGTCGCGCGAGTCGCCGGCGGCGTAGTAGACGGCCTTCTGGCCCTCGGGCATGGCCTTGGCGTACTCGGCGAGCGTCACCATCTTCTTCTCGCGGGCGCTCCAGAACAGCAGCAGGTCTGCAAGCTCGCCGGCCTTCATGCCGTAGCTCGAGTAGATGCCAAACTTGAGGCCGCGGCCAAAGTTCTTGAAGAACTTCTCGTAGGCCTCGCGGTCCTGGTCGCGCATGGCCTCGAGCTCGCTCGTGACCTTCTTCTCGATGCGGTTGGCGATGGCGCGCAGTTGGCGGTTCTGCTGCAGCGTCTCACGGCTGATGTTGAGCGTGACGTCGGGCGAGTCGACGATGCCGCGCACGAAGTTGTAGTAGTCGGGCACGAGGTCAGCGCACTTCTCCTGGATCAGGACGTTGGAGCTGTAGAGCGCGAGGCCCTTCTCATAGTCCTTGCTGTACAGGTCGAACGGAGCCTTGCCGGGGATGAACAGCAGCGCGTCGTACTCGAGGGCGCCCTCGGCATGGAAGGTGATGGTGCGGGCCGGGTCCTCCCAGTCGTGGAAGGTGGACTTGTAGAACTCGTCGTAGTCCTTCTGCTCGACGTCGCCGCGCTTCTTCCAGATGGGCGTCATCGAGTTGATGGTCTCGAGCTCGGTGTAGTCCTCATACTCGGGCTTGTAGTCGTCGCCGGCGTCCTCGGGCTTGGGCTTCTGGCGGCTCTTGGTCACCATCATCTGGATGGGATGGCGCACGTAGTTGCTGTACTGCTTGATGAGGTCCTTGAGCGTCCACTCCTCGAGGAAGCGGCTGTAGCGCTCGCCCTCGGTGCCATCGGCGGGCTCGACGTCTTCCTTGAGCGTGAGGATGACGTCGGTGCCGCAGTGGTCACGCTCGCCTTCCTCGATGGTGTAGCCCTCGAGGCCATCACTGACCCAGACGTGGGCGGTGTCCTCGCCCAGGGCGCGCGTCACGACGCGAACCTCGGAGGCAACCATGAAGGCGGAGTAGAAGCCCACGCCAAACTGGCCGATGATGTCGACGTCGTCGCCCTGGTGGTCTGCGTTGGCGGCCTTGAACTCCTCGGAGCCGGAGTGGGCGATGGTGCCGAGGTTGCGCTCGAGCTCGTCGGCCGTCATGCCGATGCCGTTGTCCGAGATGGTGAGCGTGCGGGCGTCCTTGTCGGGGGTGATACGAATCGAGAGGCTGTCCTCGTCGAGGTTGACGTCGCTGCTGGTGAGGCTCTTGAGGTAGAGCTTGTCCTCGGCGTCGGACGCGTTGGAGATGAGCTCGCGGAGGAAGATCTCCTTGTTGGTGTAGATCGAGTTGATCATGAGGTCGAGAAGCTTCTTGCTTTCGGTCTTGAACTTGCGCATGCAGTGCCTCCTGATGGTGCGAAGCGGATTTGCGGTGGCGCGCACGAGACGCATGGCGCCCGCGGCGTGCGAAGTCGCAAATCTGCTATTGCTTGACTTAGGTTTTATATCCCAAATGCGCGCATGTATTCAAGATAATCAGCTTGCAAGACAATCGTCAGAAAGGTATTTGCGATTTCTTGAGGCTAAATTGCCGTCCACCGAGTATTGATGCGATTTGGACTATCAAAACACCAGATGAGAATAGTCTGAGACATCAACTACTCCGAGCCTGGAGGTTTAGCCTCAAGAAATCGAAAATACTTTTGGGAGGGTAACGTGGAACGGACACTTTGCGGCCTAACTGCATATCGCTATTACCAGATTCCGCCCCAAATCCTGGTCCTATACCCTCCACTACCCAAGCCGTACCTAGATCCAAAGCATCAAAAGATAGGCAGCAGTCCGCTCGCTGTGGACTTACTTGAGACCCCGCTGCACAGGTTAGTTGATAGCACTAGAAATTGCTCTGCCACCAAGCTCTATGTCTCGCACACGGTTGCCCGCGACCTGCCATTTGGGAGCATCCGCAAGACCGAGCACGGCTTTGACGTGGCGTCTCCCGAGTTTGCGCTGCTGGGAATAGCCGCGACCCTAAACAAGTACAACCTGCTCCTGGCCGCCTACGAGCTTTGCGGCAGCTACAGCACCTTCGAGCCGTGCAAGCGCGCCGAGCAGCTGCTTGCCGAGGCAATACAGCGCGGCGACCTGAGCAAAGACGACGGCTGGAAGCGCACCAAGTCAACGACTGGCGAGGCAACCAGCCTCTGGAAGCGCGACCCGCTCACCACGCCCGAGAAGCTCGAGCGCTTCTCCAAGCAGGCCCAGGGCCTTCGCGGCATCAAGAAGCTGCGCTGGGCAGCAGCCAACGTCACGGGCGTCTGCGCGTCGCCCCTCGAAGCCAAGGCATCGATGCTGCTGGGGCTGTCGCGCGCCAGCGGCGGTCTGGGCATGCGCTTCGCAAACAACCACCGCATCAACCTGTCGGGCACGGCGCAAGCCCTCTACCGACACGGACACTGCTATGCAGACCTCTACCTCGACGCTACCGACGCCCACGGCCCCATCGCAATCGAGTGCCAAGGAGCGTCGGTCCACAGCGGCGAGGCCGCGGGCCTCAATGACGCGCGGCGCACGGCCGCGCTCGCGCTCATGGGTGTGCAGGTGATACCCCTCACCCACGACCAGCTCGCCAAGCCAAACGGATGGGCTGCCGTAAAGCAGCTGCTCGCCAAAGTCGTGGGCGTCGACCTCAGCAAGAGCGCCCTGCAGCGCGGAGCCGAGAACGAGCTACGCCACGCTCTATTCCCCAACGAGGAGGAGGACGAGTAGCCGGCGGCGCACAGCGAGCAACGCGGGCAGAGGCCCAGCTACTTGCTGTGCTTGCGGCGATGCCTGGCCCAGATGTTATGCAGGATTGCAAACGCCAGCGCAAACGCAATCGCGTAGCACACAAACGCAAACGCCGGCACGTCGAGAATCGTGAAGCGCGCGTGCTCGGCCCAGCCGCTCATGACCACGGCGCTCGCCGCAATCAGGAAGCCCACGCTCAGAACGCCCAGCGTCAGGCGGTCGGCGATGTGGCTCAGGTCGTCGATGGGGTCCTCGGAGCCCACGAAGTCCATGTTGAGCTTGAGCTGGCCGCGCGTGAGCATGCTCATCGCGAGCTCGGCCTGCGCGGCCGCGCCCAGTAGACCCTTCGTGGCCGCCTTGCCACGAATCGCGAGCTCCTCGGCATCATGCTTGACCTTGGCCATCGTGTCGGTGTGCGAACGGATGTGCTGCGAGATGATGTCGATCATGTTCACGCCGGGCAGAAACTCATCGAGCACGCCCTCGAGCGTCACGAGGCCGCGGGCCATGCTCGTGATCTGCCCCGGCAGCTCGATGCCGTTGCGCCGCGCGAGCGAGATGATGTTGCCCAGGAAGCTGCCCAGGTCGAGCTCGGAGAGGCTCACGGTGCCAAACTCGTCGACCACCTCGTCGAGGTCCGCGAGCAGCGCCGCGTGGTCGACCTCGTCGGGCGAGCCCAGCGACAGGCGCAGCAGGGCGCTCTTGAGCTTGGGCGTGTCGCGCTCGGCCACCGAGAAGATCATGTCGCGCATGATGCGACGCAGCGACGGGCTCAGCCTGCCCGTGATGCCCAGGTCGAGAAACACGATCTGGCCGCCGTACACCTCGATGTTTCCGGGGTGCGGGTCGGCATGGAAGAAGCCGTCGTCAAGCAGCTGCGTGGCGTAGTTGTCGACCAGCTTGGTGCCGATCTCGGTGAGGTCGTAGCCCGCGTCGACGAGCTTGGCCGGGCTTGAGATCGTGATGCCCTCGACGTATTCCATCACCACGACGTGTTTGGTGCACAGGCTCATGTACGGCTTGGGGCAGGTCACGAACTTGCAGCCCTCGCTGTTGCGGCGGAACTCCTCGAGGTTGCGCGCCTCGACGAGGAAGTCGGTCTCCTCGCGGAAGGTGTCCCACAGCTCCTCCACCACGCTCGTGAGGTCGAGGAACTGGTCGCCCTTGAAGAAGGGGGTGAGGTGGCGCACGAGCGAGCGCATGATGTCGATGTCTTGCGCCATGACCTCCTGCACGTGCGGGCGCTGCACCTTCACGGCGACGTCCTCGCCACTCGCGAGGCGCGCGCGATGCACCTGCGCCACCGAAGCCGAGCCGAGCGGGTGCTCGCCAATGGCGTCGAAGACGTCGCCGAGCGAGCCGCCATACTCCTGCTCGAGCACGGCGACGACCGTCTCGTAGGGCATGGGGTCGACGTCGCTGCGCAGCTTGGTGAGCTCGCGACAGAAGCGCTCGGGCAGAATCTCCGAGCGCATCGACAGGATCTGGCCGGCCTTCACGAAGGTGGGGCCCAGCTCCTCGAGCATGCGGCGGAACTTGACGGGCGTGATGCCGCCAAAGATGTCGTACTTGCGCACGATGCCAAAGATCTGCAGGATGCGGGCGTGGCGGCGCTTGCTCGAGATGCCGTAGCGGCTCGCGTCGTTGCGGCGGGCGCCTCGCAGCAGGCCAATCGTCATCGAGTCGTCCTCGTCGAGCTCGCCCTCCACGCCGGCGAGCGCGGCCTCCCACATAGCGTCCTGCGCCTCGGGGGTCGACGGGTCTGCATGCGGCACCGTGCCCGAGGACCCCTCGGGCACGGCCACATTCACCTTGTCCTTTGGCTCACCAGTCAAGCGCGGCTACTCCTCGGCCTCGTCGTCCTCGACCACGTCGGCCTCGACGTCAACGGTGACGCAGGCGGCATCGAGGTCGTCGGCGATCTCGCGGGCACGGTCGACGTAGTCGGCGCGCTCGGCGGGCGTCATCGTGGCGAGGTGGGCGCGCAGCACCTGGTCCTGCGCGTCGGAGACGGTCTGCTTGGCCTTCTGGGTGAGCTCGCGGTTGAGGTCCTTGCCCTGGTCAACCGTGATCTCGCCCTTCTTGACGAGGTCGTCGATGATCTCGCCGGTCTTCTCGGCACCATAGGCAACGGCGCCCACGCCGGCGAGAAACGTCTTGCGCATGAGGTCAACGGGATCGAGCATGGTGGCTCCTTCCAATCTGTGCGTCACCGCCCGCGCGGGCATGCAACGCCTCCTGACGTTGTTGCTTGTACCCGAAATCAGCCCACGAGAATCGCGCGCATCTCGGCGACCGAGCGGGCCACGGCCGTGGCACCGGCGCGCTCGAGCTCGCCGTCCTCGGCGGTGTTGCCCAGGTAGACGCCCAGGCTCGCGACGCCGCAGGCGCAGGCGCCCTCGATGTCGTAGAAGCGGTCGCCCACCATCACGGCGTCGTGCGGGGCGCACCCCAGCTCCTCGAGCGCACGCGTCACGAGGGCCTGCTTGCCCACGTCCTTGGGGTCGCGCGAGGAGACCACGGCATCGAACAGCCCCTCGATGCCGGTGTCTGCCAGCGCGGCGTCGATGAGCTTGTAGTTCTTGGACGAGACGATCGCAAGGCGGCGGCCCTGCGCGCGCAGCTCGTCGAGTAGCTCGCGGATGCCCGCGAACAGCGGGTGGCTCTCGGGCCCAAGCTTGGAGTAGATGGCGCGGTAGCGGTGCGTGACCTCAGCCGCGTCTTCCTCCGACAGGCCATATACCAGCGTAAACGCGGCCGGGAAGGGCGGACCCACCAGGCGCCCCGCGTCACCTATCTGCTCGCGGGTAAGGCCAAAGCCGAGAAGGACCTCGGTAGCCGTCTCGACGATGCAGCGCTTGGTGTCCGCGAGCGTGCCGTCGAAGTCGAACAGCACGCAGGGACGGCTCGCGAGAGACGCTGCCTCGCTGGCGGCACGCTCGGCGGCGCAGTCTGCGGGGCCTTCCGCACGCAGCATCTTGAGGCCATGGCGGATGGGATCCAGGACAAACCCCAGGTTCTCGGTGGCGCCCTTGGGAGACCCCGGCACGTTCACCACAAGGGTGCGCGCGAGCGTGCCGGCCGTGCCGCGCGAGACCCACGCGTGGTCGGTGATGCCGGCGGAGCGGGCGCGCATGAGCTCGCCCAGGCCCGGGACCATGCGGTCGCAGACGGTGAGGGTGGCCTCGGGCGTCACGTCGCGCGGGGAGAGC
>UQSV01000057.1 GCA_900543875.1 uncultured Coriobacteriaceae bacterium
CGCCCACGATCTCCGCGGGCGGTCGCGGGCACGGGAGGCCACCGTCCATCTCGGGGCAGACGCCCACCACGCGCCCGCCGCCCGCGCGCACGCCGGCGACGAGGGCGGCCACGCACAAAGAAGGGCGAGCGCCGCCGTCATAGCGGCAGTGCTCGCCCAACAGGCATCTGCTGACGATGAGGTCCACGGCTAGGCGCCAAGCGTGGCGATCTGAATCGACGCGCCGGTCAGGATGCCGTTCACGTAGTTGGTCCACTCGCTGCTCGCGGTCTGGGAGGCCTGGGCGTACTTCTGGTAGGCCACCGAGTAGGCCATCTGCGCCTGCGCGTAGGTGGCGGCGTTGGGCGTCCAGGACTCGTCCTTGAGGGCGTTGTAGTACTCGCCGTCGGTGCGCGCCCAGGTGTTGTTGGCGCTGTCCCACTCGTCACCGAGCAGACCCACAATGTAGGCGCCGTAGGTGGCGTTGGCGCTGTCCTGGTCATTGTCGGCCGGTGCGTCGGGCGCAGTGGGGGCGGTGGGCGTGTCGGAGCTGCAGACCTTGTCCTTGAGCTTGTACATCATCGCGCTCTGGCGGATGACCTCCTTGGCCTGGTCCTCGGACAGGCCGTACTGCGAGGCGATCTGCGAGATGTCGGAGACGCCCAGAATCTGCTCGGCGTAGCTCGACAGCTCGTCGTCGGAGACCGTGATGCCCTCGTCAGCGGCCACCTGCTCGAGAATCTTGTTGCGGGCCACCGCGAGCGCGGAGTCGGCGTTGGGCAGCGTGTAGTTGCCATCGTCGTCCTTCACCGCGTCGAGCGAGGTCTGCGACTCGATGGCGTCGCGCACGGTGACGCTCTCGGTCTTGCCCTTGTAGCTGTAGGTGGCGATCACCTGGTCGAGGTCGCCCTCGGCAACGCTCGTCTTGCCCGCGAAGGCCGCAGACAGGCCCGAGCCGCCCAGGACGAAGTGGCCGAGCAGGACGCCCACCACCAGGGCGATGACGACGGCCACCGCCACGACCGGCATCCCGAGCGCCTTGGGCGCACCCGCCGCCTTGCTCGACTCTGCGTTGGCACCGTGCTTTGCTGCCATGTGAAGCTCCCACCTCATCAAGCGGCCGGGCGCTCGCGCGTCCGGCCTCACGTTCCCTTATATGGTTCCAGTCTACCCCGCCGCCACCTACGAGAGACGCGCGACCGCCTCGGCAACGGCAGCTCCATAGGCACGCGTACCCACGGCGCCGTCGAACGAGCCGGTGAGCGAGCGGCGGATGTCCGCCGTGACCTGCTTGCCCGCCGCGAGCACCTCGCGCACGGCGGTGCGAATGTTGGCGGCGGCCGCGCCCTCGCCCAGGTGGTCGAGCATCATCGCGGCCGACAGGATCATGGCCGTGGGGTTGGCGATGTCCTTGCCCGCGATGTCGGGGGCGCTGCCGTGGGTGGCCTCGAAGATCGCCTGGTTGGCGCCGATGTTGGAGCCGGGCGCCAGGCCCAGGCCGCCCACCAGGCCCGCGCACAGGTCGCTCACGATGTCGCCGTAGAGGTTGGGCAGCACGAGCACGTCGAAGTCCTCGGGTTGCTGCACGAGGCCCATGCACGTGGCGTCGACGATTCTTGCGTCGAACTCAATCTCGGGGTAGTCGGCGGCGACGCGCTCGGCGGTGTGCAGGAACAGGCCGTCGGTGCACTTCATGATGTTGGCCTTGTGCACCGCGGTGACTTTGTGGCGGCCGTTGGCGCGCGCGTAGTCGAAGGCGTAGCGCACGATGCGCTCCGACCCGCTCACGCTGATGGGCTTGAGCGAGATGGCGGAGTCGGGCTTGATGGTGCCCGCGCCCGCCGCCTCGACCGTCGCCATGATCTGGCGGGCGCCATCCGTGCCCTCGTCGAACTCGATGCCGGCGTAGAGGTCCTCGGTGTTCTCGCGCACGATCACGAGGTCGACGTCGTCGTAGCGGCTGCCGTCGCCGGGCATCGAGAGGCAGGGGCGCACGCAGGCGTAGAGGTCGAAGGCGCGGCGCAGCGCCACGTTGACGCTGCGGAAGCCCGAGCCCACCGGCGTGGTGACGGGACCCTTGATGGCGGTGCCCGTCTCGCGCACAGAGTCGAGGACGCGTTCGGGAAGGGGCGTGCCCTCCCGCTCCATCACCGCGGCACCGGCCGTCTGGACGTGCCAGTCTATGCGCACGCCCGTCGCGGCGACGACCTCGCGCATGGCATCCGAGATCTCGGGGCCAATGCCGTCTCCCGGGATGAGCGTTACCTGGTGGGCCATAGTGCTACCTCCTGTGCTCGATGTGGTGAGGCGATTGTACGCATACGGCGCCCGACCGCACAACTCGGGTCGGGCGCCGTGACACGTTCGAAACGTGCAGCTAGCCTACTTGTCGGCCGTCTCGCCCTTGGCGGCGGCGATGACGGACTGCGAACAGGTCTTGATGTAGCCGCGGCCGTTCTCGGCATCGAAGGTCAGGCGCGAGACGAGCGCCTCCTTGACCTCGTCGCTGGCGGCGCCGGCGGCAAAGTCGACGAGCGAGTCGAGCATGGCACGGTAGCCCGGGTCGCCATGGAAGCACTGGATGGCCTCGTCGAGCAGCGGCCAGACCTTGTCGGACTTCTCGGGCGAGGTGGCGCCCAGGCTCGCGAGCATACGGAAGGCCTCGATGCGCACGCGGCTCGAGTTCTCGTCGAACAGCGACGTCTCCGCGCCCTCGTAGGCCTTCTCGACGAGGTCGGGGTGGGTCTCGGCGAGCTTGCAGAGGGCGCCCAGGGCCTCCCAGCGGGTCTGCGCCTCGGGGCGGAACAGCGCGTCGATGAGGGCGTCGACGATGTTGTCGACGTCGGCCTCGATCTTCTCGGGCTGCTCGTAGGCCATGGTCGCCAGCGTCGAGGCGGCCTCCTGGCGCATGCGGCGCACCGGTCCGCTCAGCTCGTCGATGAGGCGGTCGGTCTCGCTGATGAGACCCTCGCCGAGCTTGCGGCGCGTGGGCTGGTTCTCTTCTGCCATGCAACTACTCCCTTATTCGTTGAACCCAAGGACGTTGTAGCCGCCCTTGGTCTTGTTGATCTTGATGAGCTTGAGGCTCGAGGCTTCCTCGAGCAGCTTCGAGAAGCGGCTGTAGCCGTAGGTGCTCTCCGAGAACTGCGGCTGCTTGCGCACCATCGCCTGCTTGAGGGCCGAGGCCTGGATGGGGCCGTCCTGATCGCGCTGCATCGAGTCGACGGTTCCCAGGAGCAGCTTGTAGCAGCCCTGCTTGCCCTTGGGCACCACCTTGCGGTAGGCCGGGAGCGCCCCGGGCTGGCCGTCGGCGCCGTCCTTGCCCTCGGCCTCCTCGACGGGCCGCACGATGTCCTCGTAGAACA
The DNA here is from genome assembly GCA_900543875.1 of uncultured Coriobacteriaceae bacterium. Lineage (GTDB taxonomy): Bacteria > Actinomycetota > Coriobacteriia > Coriobacteriales > Atopobiaceae > Parolsenella. The sequence goes on from UQSV01000057.1 coordinate 3,345, forward strand.
TGAACTCGTCACACACGTCCACGAGCAGGTTGCTCGTGCTCTCGCGCCTGCCCACGCCGATCACGGTCTTGTCGTACTCGCGCAGCTTCGCCACGACGGGCGAGAAGTCCGAGTCGCCCGACAGGATCGCGAAGGTGTCGATGTGGCTCTTGGTGAGGCACATCTCCACCGCGTCGACCGCGAGGCGGATGTCGGCCGAGTTCTTGCCCGTGCTCGCGCGGTCCGGGATCTCAATGAGCTCGATGCCCAGCTCGTGCAGCGGCGTCACGTCGGCGGCGTAGCGCTGCCAGTCGCAGTAGGCACGGCGCACGGTGATGCGGCCCTTGTCGGCGAGGCGCTCCATGATGCTCTTGACATCGATGGGGCTGGCCTTGCCGGGGCCCTTGGCATGAACGCCGCGAAAAGCCAGGTTCTCGTAGTCGATGAGCACGGCGATGGTCCGCGGCGCAGCTCCCAGATGCTTGGCTGCCGACATGCTACCTACCACCCTTCCCGTGTCCCTTGGCGTCATCGGAGACGCTGATGAGCTCGGGCTCGGCCTCGCCGGTCTTGGCACGCCTGGCCGCGGCGCGGCGCGTGCGGGCGCGCTCACGGTCGCGCTTGCGAGCGGCGGGCGTCATGAGGCGGTCGACGAACTTCCACGGCCCCACGCTCTCGCCGTAGCCAAACTTGAGGCCCGCGACGGCGCCGGCCACCGCGCCAAAGGCGAAGGTGCCCAGCACCACGTAGCCAAACGCCCACACGAGCATGAACAGCAGAGACCCCGCGAGCACCGCCACGAGGTTGGCCATGCCGTACTGGGCCGCGCCCTCGCAGCGCGCACCCGCCTCGTCGCCTACGTGAAAGCCGACGACGATGCCAAAGACCGCGAACAGCAGGCTCACGACCGTGATTGCGAATCCGTCACTCACGAGCTACTCCTCGTGGCCGCAACCACAGTCGGAGCCCTCGCCGTGGCCACCGCAGCAGCATTCGTGGTCGTCGCCGTGCTCGTGGCCGTGGCCGCCGCAGCACTCGTGGCCATCGTCGTGTCCGTGGCCGCCGCAGCAGCCGTCGCCGTGGCCGCCGCAGCACTCGTGGCCCTCGCCGTGCTCGTGGCCGCAGCCGCAGCCCTCGCCCTCGGGGGCGTACTGGCTCACGTCGAGCTTGCCCCAGTCGAGGCCGGCAGCGGCGGCGTCGGCCTGCTCGGCGTACAGCAGGCCGATGGCCTGGGTGCCCAGGCGCGCGCCGCCAATCTGGCAGAGCATGTCATAGAGCGTGAAGGCCGTCTCGGCACCCGGCAGGGTGATCTGCAGGTCCTCGGACTGCTCGAGCGCAAGGCCCAGGTCCTTGCGAAAGTGCTCGACGAGGAAGCCCGGCTTGTAGTCACCTTCGAGCGCCTTGGGGCCAAGGCCGGCAAGGGCGCGCGAGCCGCCCATGCCGCCGCCCACCATCTCGAGCATCTTGGCCACGTCGATGCCGCCCTGCGTGGCGAGGGCCAGGGCGTCGGCCATGCCCACCATGCAGCCGGCGAGCGACACCTGGTTGCAGAGCTTGGCCGTCTGGCCGGCGCCGGCCGAGCCAAAGTAGAAGATCTTGGACGAGAAGGTCTCGAGCAGCGCGGCAATCGGGGCGGCGTCGGCCTCCTCGCAGCCCATGATGAGCGTGAGGGTGCCGTCGATGGCGCCCTGCTCGCCGCCCGTCACCGGGCAGTCGACGGCGTGCTTGTCCTCAACCTCGGCCGCGTCGTGGATGTCGCGGGCGAGCTGGGCCGAGGAGGTCGTGAGGTCGACGAGCCAGGCACCCTTCTTGGCGGCGCGGATGAGGCCGTCGCTGGCGAGGTAGACGTCCTCGACGTCGGAGGGGTAGCCGAGCATCGTGAAGATGACGTCGGCGCCCTTGGCGGCCTCGGCGGGGCTGTTTGCCCAGATGGCGCCGCGCTCGATGAGGCCGGCGGTCTTCTCCTTGGTGCGGTTGTAGACCGTGAGCTCGTAGCCGGCGTCCATGAGGTGGCCGGCGATAGGCGCGCCCATGATGCCGGCGCCGATGAAGGCGACCTTGAGACTGGCGGTGGTGGTCATGCGTTTCCCTTCTTCATGCGTGCGGCGCCGCGGACGGGGATGTCCGCGGCGCGCAGGTCAGACGATGTGTGCGGCTACTTGTTGCCGCGGACGCGCTTGGCGATGCGGTCGGTGAACGAGAGCGACTCCCTGCGGTCCTTGCCCCAGAAGACGCAGGCGACCATGCCCGGTCCCACATGGGCGCCGATGACCGGGCTCACCGAGCTGTGGATGATGGGGATGTCGGCGCAGCCCGGCTCCTTGCGGATCTGGTCCTCGAGCCACTTGGCGTCCTTCTCGGCGTCGGAGCTCACGATGCCGATGGGCATGTGGGTCACCACGCCCTCGGTGCCGATGTAGTTCTCCTTGAAGTCCGAGATGATGGCGCGCAGGGCCTTCTTGCGACCGCGGCACATGCCGCGCAGCGTGAGGGCACCGTTGAGGTCGTAGGACAGCTCGGGCTTGATGTCGAGCTTGCCGCCCACCTGGGCAGCCGCGGGCGGGATGCGGCCGCCGCGGGCCAGGGCGTCGAAGCTCTCGAGCGTGAAATAGCCCTGGATGTAGTAGCGGGCCTCCTCCACCCAGTCGACGAGCTCGCGGGCCGTGAGGCCGTTGCCCACCTGGCGCACGGCCTCGATGGCGAGCAGCTCGGCGGCGGCAGACGGGCACAGGTTGTCGACGACGTAGAGCTCGTAGCCCGGGTGCGCCTCGCGCACCATCTCGGCCGCCTGGCGCGCCGCGTCGACGCTCGAGGACAGGCCGCGGGTAAAGGCGAGGTAGACCGCGGGCACCCCCGAGGCGGCCGCGCGCTCGAACACCTCGAGGTAGTGTCCCGGGGTGACGGCGGCGGTGGTGGCATGCTCGCCGTTCCTCATGCGCTCGTAGAACTCGTGCGGCGTCATCGACTTCCACAGGTCGTCCGCGTGCTCGCCGTCGTTCATGACGAACGAGAAGTGCACGACCTCGACGCCGAGGGCGCGGGCGACCTCGGGGGCGAAGTCGGCGCACGAGTCGACGATGATGCGGCACTGGCCGTCGCGGCGATAGCTCGCGCCCGCCTGGGCGACCATCGGGTCGTTGGCGGGCACGTTGGCTTCGCATGCGACGGCCGCGGGCTCGGCAGAACCCGCGGCCTGGATGTTAGGGTTTTCGCTGGTATCGCTAGTCATCTGGCTCCTCGATCTTGGGCTTGATGATTCCGTACCCGCCATTCTTGCGGCGGTAGACCACGTTCACGAGGCCGGTGGCGGCGTTCGTGAACACGTAGAAGTCGTGTCCGATGAGGTCGGTCTGGACGAGCGCCTCCTCCTCGGTCATGGGCGGCAGGTCGATGACCTTTTCGCGCACAAGCACGTCGTCCTCGGGCTCCTCGTCGGCCGCGGGCTCGATGAGGCTCGCGAGGTCGGCGGCGGTGGGCTCGACGGGCAGTCCCTGGGAGCGCTGGCGACGGTCGATGATGCGCGTCTTGAACTTGCGTACCTGGCGCGTGACCTTGCCGGCCGCGATGTCGATGGCGGCGTACATGTCGGGGTCTGCCGAGACGACGCGCACGACGTTGTCGCGGACGCGCACGGTGACCTCGCAGACCGCAGCCTCGGGGTTCGAGCGGTTCTTCTCGACGCGCAGGACCACGTCGCACGTCATGGGCTGGATGTCGAAGACCTCGAGGGCCCCGCCGATCTTCTCGTCAACGTAGCTGCGAAGGGCGTCCGTGACCGTAACCTTGCGCCCAGAAACCTTGATGTCCATGGTGCCTCCAACCGTCGAGCCTTTACTTGCCCTGTGGAGCGGCCGCGCGGGTGAGCGCTGCGGCTTCCCCTGTACTGCACTGGTACCCAAACCGGACGCAAACTCTGCGGTCGTTTGAGAATTGACCAGTCGCCGATTCGATGGTTCCATTCGGGACAGAATCGGCCTAGCCGTGCAGCGGGCAGATGGCTAGCCGACGTCGGCGGCGTTGGCGCCGGCCGTCGAACCGTCCTGGACGCCCGAGGCTCCGTCGCTGGTCTCGGCCGTCTCGCTCGACCCCGCGACGGTGCCGGCCGAGATGGAGATGCCGGAGATCTGCGAGCTGTCGGAGATGGCGCCCATGCCGCCCAGCCACTTGGCGCGGATGATGTCGGACACGCCGTTGGTGCAGACCTTGTCGACGGCCTGCTGCACGGCGTTCTGCAGCTCGGTGTTGGCGGCGGCCACGCCCACGCCCACGGAGCTGGGCACGTCGATCGAGCCGCAGAAGGAGATGTCGGAGTAGGCGGCCTGCAGGTAGGCGCCGGAGAAGGCGTCGCACAGCACGTAGTCGACGATGCCCTGCTCGAGGGCGTCGAAGGCGTCGTTGAGGTTGGTGAACGACTCCTGGCGCGCCTCGAGGTCGCTGCGCTTGAGCAGCTGCTGGGAGACCGAGCCGTCCTGCACGCCGATGGTCTTGCCCATGACGCTGCCCTTGTCGACGGTGCCCTCGCCACCCTTGTGGAAGAAGCCCACGGCGTCCTCGGCGTAGGCGCCCACAACGGTGACGCTGCCCGAGGCGTTCGAGCTAGCGTCCATCACGATGTCGCAGGTCTGGCCCAGAGCGGACGAGGCACCGCTCACGCCCACGAACTCGACCGTGAGGCCAAGCTGGTCGGCGATGGCGTAGGCCATGTCGACGTCATAGCCCTGGAAGGTGCCGTCGGAGCCGGTAATGCACATGGGGGCGCTCGACGAGGTGTCGAGGCCCACGGTGAGCGTGCCGTTCTTGATGATGGTGGGCGTGGTGACGGCAGGCGCGGCAGCCTGCATCTGCTTGCCGCGCGCCTCGGCGATGGACGGGGAGCTCAGGCTCGCCTCGATTGCCGACAGAGGGTTAGAGCAGCCGGCAAGGCAGGCAGCCACCGCCACGGCGAGCACGGCGGCACCACCGCGAACGACCATCTTCTTGCGTCTCATCGAGTCTCCTCGTCTCATGGGGCGCGACCGCCCCCGGGCCCAGCCGGGCCATCCCCTTCTCAAGCTGCGTCTCAGTCAGCTGACCTGGTATTTGACCCCACACTCGCGCACGGGGGCTTTCGCAGACAACCGCCGCGGCGGCGCCACTGGAGGCCCTCTCGCCCGCGGGGCAACGAAACCCCAGGATAGACGGGCGGTGCGTCTTACTTCTAGGACGAGCCATGATCGCCCGGACGCGCACGCCCGAACTTACGTGGATCCCTTTGCCCTCGTCTGGCATGGACTGGGGGCGGCTGCCGAGACGAGCCCGACGGGGCGCGGCCACCCGGGCGCAGCATCTTTGCCGCGAACGGGAAGCTTGCCCACCACCCTGCAACCACAGACCTGAATGAGACTTTCCGATTATAGCAGCTCAATGATGTTGACCTTATGTAGCAGCGGCGATGCCATGCGGGGACAGGGGGACGGGTCTTTTGTCCCCGGCTCACCACGTGCGGGCGAGGGCGGCGGCGGTGACGTCGGAGGCGCCCGCCTCGAGCAGGGCGCGGGCGGCGGCGCGCACCGAGGCGCCCGTCGTCACGACGTCGTCGACCAGCAGCAGCGAGCAGCCCGTGACGTCGCCCACCACCCGCATCGACGACGAGGCGTTGGCGAGTCGGTCCTCTCGGCCAAGCTTTCGCTGGTCGCGGGCGTGGGGGCGGGCGAGCACGTCGGCAAGGGGTAGGCCCAGCATGCCCGACAGCGAGCGCGCAACATCGAGCATGTGGTCGAAGCCGCGTCGCCGATAGGCCGTCCGCGTCGCCGGCACGAAGCAAACGGCGTCGACCGCCGAGGCGTCGAAGCGCGCCGCCCCATCGGCCGCGGGCCAGCTGGCCGCCTCGTCGAGAGCACAGGCGACAGTCGCGGCAATGACGGGCGCCAGGCGCCGCTCCCCCGCGTCTTTGTAGGCAAGCGCGAGCGAGCGGGCCGCACCCTCGAGCGGCAGGGCGCAGACGCAGGCGCGCGTCTCCCACGCCTCGCCTCGGGACCTGCCGCACTCCGTGCACGAGACCCACCCATAGGGCGCCCCGCAGGTGGGGCAGGCCCAGCGCTGGCAGATCCAGCCCAGGCGCGAGCGGCACGACGCGCACAGCAGCTCGCCGGGCGCGTCGCAACACACGCACCGTGTGGGCCACGCGAGCTCGGCCGCCGCCTCGGCAAGCCTGCGCGCGAGCGCATTGGCCCCGCCGATGTGCCCGGAGAGCAGCGGAATGACGAAATTGGCCCGCTCGTCGAGGCAGAGCACCGCCGGATCTGTCCGCTTGTCGCGGACATAGGGTGCGATCTCCCGCACGGCGATCCCGGCCGCGCCGACGAAAATCAGCGCGTCCATTTCCGAAAACGCCGCGCCATAGACCGCTTTTTCCAGCGGCAAAAACCCAGCCTCCTCCAGCCGCGGATACATGGCCGTACCGCTCTGCCAGCGCCGCCGCGGCGCGGGAGGAGGGCAGGTCACAGCCCGGATCCAGCACCAGCTCCACCCCGGCTTCCGGCAGCGCGGCCAGCACCCGCCTGGCCGTCCCGCAGCCGGTGTGGCTGTAGGCGAAGATCGCAAGGTTCATCGCGTCGCCTCGCGGAATTCTGTCGTGAAGGAGGGATCGTAGAGCAGCGAACGGAGATAGTCGCCCCCGAGGCAGCCGCCGACCACGATCAGCGACGTCTTCGTCAGGCCGTTGGCCGTGACAGTATCGTGCAGCGTGCCGACGGTGCAGCGGAAGATCTTCTCCTCTGGCCACGTCGCCTTGTAAACGACGGCGGCCGGCGTTTCCGCCTCGTAGCCGCCCGCGAGCAGGTCGGCCTGAAGCTGCTTTGTCAGCGACGTACTGAGGAAGAGGACCATGGTGGCGTGGTGGGCCGCGAGGGCGCGGATGGACTCGCGCTCCGGCACGGGTGTGCGTCCGGCGGCGCGGGTGATGATGACAGTCTGGCTGACGTTCGGGAGCGTATACTCCGCCCGGAGCGCCGCGGCAGCCCCGCAGAAGGCGCTGACGCCGGGGCAGACATCATAGTCGATGCCCAGCTTTTCCAGCGCGTCAAACTGCTCCCGCACAGCGCCATAGATGCTCGAGTCGCCGGTATGCCTCGGCCTGACGGATGACGGCAATGACCTCCTCCAGCGTCATTTTCGCGCTGTCGTGGATCTCGCAGCCCGGCTTCGTGCCGTCCAGCAGGGCCGGATTGACGAGCGAACCGGCGTAGATCACGACGTCTGCCTCTCCGAGCAGCCGCGCACCGCGCACGGTGATGAGGTCCGGTGCGCCGCTCCCGGCGCCGACAAAATGTACCATAGTTATCCCTCCATAATGGTTCCCAGCAGCTCCTGCGCGCGGCTGGTCCGGCACAGGAGGCCATATTCTTTGGAAAATACGATCGCGCCGGCGGCCATCTCGCCGCACTTGTGCGCAAGATGAAACTCGATGCGCTCCGCGAGGCGGGCCAGCACCGCGTCATATAACTGTTCTTCTTTCAGGATGCGGAGCGCATCGTCACACGTCGCGCAGTCCAGCACCTCCTCCACGCGCGCGGGCGGGAGGCCGAGGGCGGCGGCATGCGCCGCGATGAGCTCCATGCGGCAGTCGCCGCACTTCGAGTGTGTGTTCCACATCCCGCCCGCGAGCTTCACGAGCTTGCCGATGTGCCCGACGAGCAGCGCACCGCGGAAGCCGAGCGCGCGGCAATGCTCCAGCGCATCGCCGATGAAATTGCTGGTCAAAACGGCGGTGCGCGGGTCGATGCCGATAGAATCCCGGATGAAATCCGCGCCATAGTTGCCCGGCGTGAGCAGGACATAGTCCGCGCCGTTCGCCCGGCGCTGCCGCAGCTCGACATGGATGGTGTCGACGAGGGCCTGCTCGCTCATCGGCTCGACGATGCCGGTCGTACCGAGGATGGAAATGCCGCCGACGATGCCGAGGCGGGGGTTGAAGGTCTTTTTTGCGAGCGCCTCGCCCTCCGG
>UQSV01000058.1 GCA_900543875.1 uncultured Coriobacteriaceae bacterium
GCACGCGAGGGCGCCGCCGCCAACGAGGCGCAGGCACGCGAGGCCGACCAGCCGCGCGAGGCCGACGACGCCCCCGTCACGGCCGGGCACGCCCTGCGCATCCACGCCGAGACGGGCAGCCACGTGACCGTGACGCTGCTCGTCGCCGCCACAGCGGGCGAACAGTACCTCGACAGCATGGGCATCGTCGCCGACGACCGCGCCGAGGTCGAGGTGCGCCAGTACGTCATCGGCGCCGCCACCACGGCCCTGGGCACCAACGTCGACCTCACCGGAGACCGCAGCCGCCTCGACCTGTCGCTTCGCTATCTCGCGGGCAAGGGCGAGAAGCTCGACCTTGGCTACGAGGTCCCCGTGCGCGGCCGCCACGCGCGTGCCAACCTCGCCATGACGGGCGTGCTGTCAGACGACGCCCACAAGGCCCTGCGCGCCACGATCGACCTCGTCCACGGCTGCAAGGGTGCCAAGGGCACCGAGCAGGAGACCGTGCTCGTCTGCGGCGACGACGTCGTGAACAAGACGCTGCCCACGATCCTGTGCGACGAGGACGACGTCGAGGGCAACCACGGCGCCGCCATCGGCTCCATCTCGCCCGACCAGCTCGCCTACCTCGCAGACCGTGGCCTCACCGAGGAGGAGGTCGAGGGGCTGTTCCGCCGCGCCATCGTGGAGGACGCCGCCGCGACGCTTCCCGGCGCTGCGCCCTCGGCCGTCGTAGCCTGGGCCCGCGAGACCCTGGGCAACGATGCCGCCGCAGAGATCGAGGCCTCCGTCGCGGACGGCGCCCGCGCGCTCGAGCAGTAAAGGAGGACACCCATGTCCCAAGACATCGCCACCAACCCCTACAAGGCAGACTTCCCGCTGCTCGCGAGCCATCCCGAGCTCGCGTTCCTCGACAGCGCGGCCACCGCGCAGAGACCCGCCGCGGTACTCGACGCCCAGCGCTCGTTCTACGAGACGATGAACGCAAACCCCCTGCGCGGCCTCTACCAGCTCTCGGTCGACGCCACGCAGGCCATCGCCGACGCGCGCGCCAAGGTTGCCCGCTACATTGGCGCCACCGACCCCGACGAGGTCATCTTCACGCGCAACGCGAGCGAGTCGCTGAACCTCATCGCCAAGACCCTGGGGCCGAGCGTCCTGCACGAGGGCGACGAGGTGTGCATCTCAATCATGGAGCACCACTCCAACCTCATCCCCTGGCAGCAGGTCTGCCGCGCGGCCGGGGCCAGGCTCGTCTACCTGCGCCCCAACGACCAGGGCGTCATCACGCCCGAGGAGATTGCTGCAAAAATCGCCGAGCGCACCCGCATCGTCTCGGTGACGCACGTCTCCAACGTGCTGGGCGTCGAGAACCCCGTGCGCGCCATCGCCGACGCAGCGCATGCCCACGGCGCCACCGTCATCGCCGACGCCGCGCAGTCGCTGCCGCACGTCCGCGTCGACGTCACCGAGCTTGGTGTCGATGCCCTGGCCTTCTCGGCCCACAAGCTGGGCGGTCCCATGGGCATTGGCGGGCTGTGGGGCAAGCGCAGCCTGCTTGAGGCCCTGCCGCCCTTCCTCACCGGCGGCGAGATGATCGACTCAGTGAGCGAGACCGACGCCGTCTGGGCGCCCATCCCCGAGAAGTTCGAGGCGGGCACGCAGGACGCCGCGGGCATCTACGCCACGGGCGCGGCCCTCGACTACCTCGAGGCGCACGACCGCGACGCCCTCGAGGAGCGCGAGCGCGAGCTGGCAGCCTACCTGTGCGAGCAACTCCAGGTCCTCCCCTTCATCCAGATCGTGGGCCCGGCAGACCCGCGCGCCCACGTGGGTGCCGTCTCGTTCAACGTCGAGGGCATACACCCGCACGACGTCTCGAGCCTGCTCGACACCAAGGACGTCGCCATCCGCGCCGGCCACCACTGCGCGCAGCCGCTTCTTACCTGGATGGGCATCGAGAGCTGCTGCCGTGCGAGCGTGGCGTTCTACAACGACAAGGGCGACATTGACCAGCTCGTCGCTGGCCTCAAGTTCGTCTGGGAGGTCTTCCATGGCTAACGTCTACAGCCGCGCGCTCATGGACCACGTGAGCAGCCCCGACTACAAGTACAAGATGAGCGAGCCCACGCTCTCGCACGAGGGCATCAACCCCAGCTGCGGCGACGACCTCGTGCTCGACGTACGCCTGGGAGACGACGGCACCATCGCCGAGGTCTCCTGGACCGGCCACGGCTGCGCCGTATCGCAGGGCTCGGCCGACATGATGAGCGACCTCATGGTGGGCGAGACCCCCGAGAACGCCCGCAAGCTCTGTCACCTTTTTGGCCAGATGATCCGCGGCGAGCAGAAGGACACCGACGTGCTCGAAGAGCTCGACGAAGCCGCTGACCTGCAGAGCATCTCGCACATGCCCGCCCGCGTGAAGTGCGCCGAGCTCGCCTGGCGCACGCTCGACGAGATGCTCGCTCACCCCGACGAATCGCGCAAGGCCACGACCACCGAGGACGGCACCGACGAGAATGGCAACCCGGTGCCCGTCAAGGGCGAGGAGTAGACGATGGCCTCCGGCATCTCGACAAAGGGCCGCTACGCCCTGCGCGTCATGGCCGACCTCGCCATGAGCCAGGGCGAGGACGCCTGGGTGTCGCTTGGCGACATCTCCAAACGACAGGGCATCTCGCGCAAGTACCTCGAGCAGGTCATGGCGTCGCTGCACAAGGCGCGTTTCGTCGTGAGCCAGCGCGGCAAGGGCGGCGGCTACCGGCTGCGCCGCGAGCCGTCCGAGTACACCCTGGGCGAGATCATCCGCGCCGCGGAGGGCAGCTCGCTGGCCCCTGTGTCGTGCCTTGACTGCTCGAGCGGCACGCTGTGCCCCCGCACCAAGGTATGCCCCACGCTGCCCGTCTGGCAGGAGCTGGGCGCGCTCATCAGCGGCTACCTCGACAGCAAGCACCTTTCGGACATCGTGAGCAACATGCATGGCCCCGAAGATGGCGAGAAGGCCCTCAAAGGGCTTGAGAGCCTTGGCGAGGGCCTGTGCAAGTAACGACGCGCGAAAAGCACCCACAAGGCCTGCTTGCCTAGCTAGGGAGCGGCCCCCGCCAGCGACAAGCAACGTTTGCGCCCCAGAAGACGTCTCAGCGCCTTCTGGGGCGTTTTGTTAGGCCGACGCCAACGGAGCCCGGCATCGACGGGGCACTATGGCGATGCCGGCATCGGATCCATACGAGTCGCCCCTCCATACATTCCTAGCCTCCCGCAGATTCCTAGGAAAATGTCGTTAGGCGTATTTAAAGGATATGTATAACGGCATTTTCCTAGGAATCTGTAGGCGGTGACTGCGCGCAGCGCCTCGAACACGTAGTGTCGTACCAACACAAAAAGCGGCCGCCCTGCTGATGCAAGGCGGCCGCAGCCGCAACTCTCTATGTGGCAGGCGCTAGACGGCAGAGCCGGCGCGCGAGAAGCTCGAGAGTGAGCCATAACCGCAGCCCTGGGACGGACTGAAGGCCTCAATCGTGGTGCCACCGCCGATGTAGATGCCCACGTGGCCCGGCCTCCACACGATGTCGCCCGGCTCGGCCTGGGAGGCCGGCTTGTTGCAGTAGCCAGCGAGCTGCGCGGAGCTGTGCGGCACGTAGATGCCGGCAGCGGCGTAGCAGGCCTGGACAAGGCCAGAGCAGTCGTAGTTGTCGGGGCCGGAGGCGCCATAGACATAGCCGCAGCCAACGAGGCTGTAGGCACGGCTGATGATGGCGTTGCGGGCACCCGAGCCGATGGAGCTGCCGCCCGAGGTGGATCCACCGTTGGACGAGCTGCCGTTATTGCCCGAGTTGTTGTTGCTACCGTTGTTGTTCGAATTCGAGTTGCTGTTCGAGTTCGCGCTGTTGTTGGTGCCGGCGTTGGCGTTGCCCTCGGGCACGTAGTTGTCCTGGGCGGCCTTCTCCTCAGCTGCCTTGCGAGCGGCCTCTTGCTCGGCCTCGCGGGCGGCCTGCTCGGCGGCCAGGGCGTCCTGGACCTGTTGGTCAAGGGAGCTCACGTAGCTCTGGGCCTCGTTGACCTTGTCATTGAGCTCGGCCTGCTGGGCCTGTTGGTCGCTCAGGAGCTGCTGCTGCTCGGCCTGCTTCTGGTCGAGCTCGGCCTGGATGTCCTTGACGTTCTGGATGACCTGGGCGTCGGAGTCGCTCACCTTGGAGGCGTACGTGACGCGGTTGACGAGGTCTTCGAAGCTCGTGGAATCAAACAGAATCGAGACAAGCGAGACGCCGCCGGTCTTGTAGTTGGACGACACGCGGCTGGCGAGTACGTCCTGGGCCTCGGCGAGCTCGCTCTTCTTCTGGTCAATCTCGGCGTTGGTGTTGTCGAGGTCAACCTGCGTGTTGTTGACCTGCTCGCTGACCTGCTCGGCCTGGGAGTAGAGGTCACTCAGGTGTGCGTTGGCCTCGTCGAGTTTGGCCTGGAGCTGCTCGGACGTATCGGCCACGGCAAGCGTGGGAAGGCCCGTGAGAACCGTGGCGCCAAGGGTGATGGCGGCGGCGGCACGGACGAGATGGGTGCGAATGGTCAAGGGGCTGTCCCTTCGTTTTGGGTACAGATATGGGCGGAAGACCGCCTTGAGCTGTCCTTGTATGATACCGCGCCCGCCCAAACCAACCAAACCGATGTGGACGAGCGGTGAATCTGGCAGGTGGCGCGCGGGCGTATTTCGGCCGCTTCCTGGCGGCCACCCTACAATGTGGTGCACATCCACAACGGTAGGAGCGCAAGCATGGCACAGCAGCAGGGAAACGCGCGGGACGAGAAGGGCCCGCGCAAGGGTCTTCTGGACGAGCTGTCGCTCTCGCAGGTGGTTGCCGGCGCCCTGGCCGCGGTGACGAGCGTGGCCCTCTCGAGCAAGATCGGCATCGCGGGCTCGCTCATTGGCGTGGCCGTGGCCTCGGTCGTCTCGACGGTGGCCTCGCAGCTCTACCGCGGCATGCTGCGTCGCGGCAGCGACAAGTTGCGCGAGCTCGCCTCGACCGACGAGGCCGCCGATCAGGGCAACCCCTACGGGCTCGACCGCAGGGGTTGCGAGGACGAGCCCCTCTCCCCCACCTATGGCGCAAGCGGCCAGGACGCGCCCGCGCCCCGCGTGGCGCCCGCGTCGATTCGCGAGGCCGTGCACCTGCGCCACCAGCAGGCGGTCCACCGCCGCGTCATGGCGGCGGCCGTCGTCTCATCGCTCGTGGCCGTGGCGGCGACCGCCCTCGTCATCATGGCGGCAACGCACGGCGAGGGCCTGGGCCAGCGCATCGGCGCCGTCGAGCAGCCCGCTGCCACCACCGAGACCGCCACCCATGCGGCCAAGACGCACGAGACGGCCCAGTCTCCCACCACAGCCGAGCATGCCGCCACCGCAGCGAGCCCCGCGGCCGGCGACGTCGCCAGCAAGGGCGGCGAGCAGGAGGCCACGACGCCAGACGCCACCTCCCCCACCACGAACGGCACAAACGAAAACGTGCCGGGCACGCCAACGCAGGACGCATCCGGCACGCAAGGCGGCGCGGCCGCCAACCAATAGAGCAAGCGGGCGGCACGCATCACCCCAGCATGCAAGGCGAGAGCCGTACGCCCCGGTCGTTCGAGCAGCTACGCAATCGCAGGTAGCGCCGCGAGCACGATGCTCGCGCAGCGCGCCGCCGCAGCCTTCTCGAACTCGGCGTAGGAGACGTCGCCCGAATCGTCGGCCTTGTCGGAGATAGCGCGCACCACCACAAACGGCACGTCCGCGAGGTGGCACACGTGCGCGATTGCGGCACCCTCCATCTCGCAGCACAGGCCGCCAAACGTGTCGATGATGCGTTGCTTGGCCGCGGCCGAGCCAATGAACTGGTCGCCCGAGCAGACGCGTCCCTCAAAGACCTGCACGCCGCCCACCTCACGGGCCGCCGCCATCGCCGCGCGGCGCAGCGCGGGGTCCGCCTCGAAGGCCACGATGTGCTCGTCGGGGTGCTCGCCCGGCGCATAGCCCAGGGGCGTCACGTCCATGTCATGCTCGACGGCCTCGGTGGAGACTACGATGTCGCCGATCTCGATGCGCATGTCGAGCGAGCCCGCCACGCCTGTGTTAATCACGTGGGTGCAGCCCTCGATGCAGGTGAGCGTCTGTGCGCAGACGGCGGCGTTGACCTTGCCCACGCCGCACTTCACGACCACGGCGGGCACGCCCGCAAGCATGCCCTCGCAAAGCTCCATGCCCGCGACGCTGCGCACGCGGGCGCCCTCCATCTTGGCCTTGAGCAGCGCCACCTCGGAATCCATCGCGCCAATGATGCCAACCTTGACCTGACTCATGAAGCACCTCTCTCGCTCGTGTACGCAGCAACTATACCCCGCCACGCCCGCGAGCCGCTCCATACGCCCATCGCTATTGCACGTTACACGGCCTCCTCAATCGAACCATCGGTTATGCATGCCTAAAGCTCTAGAGACGTGCATAACCGATGGCGATGTGCCCCCTCCTCCGCCAAGCCATCGGTTTTACACGTCCAGGACGGCGGAGACGTGCAATACCGATGGCGACACCCACCTCGCGCCCGCCACGCACGCGGGCCGCCTCCGCACACAAAAAAAGGAGGGACCGCCAGGTGGCGACCCCTCCCAAGCAAGCAGATCCGCAGCGAATCCGTTACTTCTCGGCCTCGGCAAGCGAGTCGAGGATGTGCTCGTCCTTGCCCTCGAACTTGGGCGCCGGACGGAAGAGCATGAACAGGATGCCGGCAAGCGAGGCAAAGGCCACGACGGTCCAGAAGCCAAAGTTGCCGAGCACGATGAGCTCCCAGAGCTGGTTGATAATCAGGCCAACGACCCAGCCAAAGCCGCACTGGTAGGCGATGGCAGCCCAGAACCACTTGGAGTCGTCCATCTGTCGACGGATGGTGCCAATGGCAGCGAAGCACGGGGCGTCCAGCATGTTGAAGGCCACGAAGGCGCACATGGCACCGGCGTGCAGCATGCCGGAGGCGTCGGTGAACATGCCAGCGAAGCCCGTCCACATGGACAGGGAGTTCTCGGTGGCATCGCCCAGGCCAAACAGGACGCCAAACGTGGAGACGAGGTTCTCCTTGGCGATGAGGGCCGAGATGGAGGAGGCGACGGCCTGCCAAGAGGCGCAGCCGAGCGGCGCGAAGATGAAGCTCAGGGCGCTGCCGATGCCAGCGAGGATCGAGTAGTCCATGTAGGTGTCGGCGATCTCGTCGATGCCGGCGAGGTAGGTGAAGGCGCCGTCATACATGCCGAAGTTGGAGAGGAACCAGATGCCCACGGCGGCGGCAAAGATGATCGTGCCGGCCTTCTTGATGTAGGCGCTCACGCGCTCCCACACGTGCAGCCACCAGGACTTGATGGACGGGAAGTGGTAGTCCGGCAGCTCCATGACGAACGGGGTGGGCTCGCCGGCGAACGGCTTGGTCTTCTTGAGCATGATGCCCGAGATGATGATCGCGGCAATGCCCATGAAGTAGAACATCGGGGCAACCCACCAGGCGTCGGACCCGCCGATGAGCACGCCCATGACGAGGGCGATGATGGGCTGCTTGGCGCCACAGGGGACCATCGTGGTGAGCATGGCCGTCATGCGACGGTCCTTCTCGTTCTCGATGGTCTTGGTGGCAAGCACGCCCGGCACGCCGCAGCCCGAGGAGATGAGCATCGGGATGAAGGACTTGCCGGAGAGACCAAAGCGACGGAACACGCGGTCCATGACGAAGGCGACACGGCTCATGTAGCCGCAGTCCTCGAGGAAGCACAGCAGGACGAACAGGACGAACATCTGCGGGATGAAGCCCAGGACGGAGCCCACGCCGCCAACGATGCCGTCGACGATGAGCGAGGTCACGACGGTAGAGGCACCGATCGACTCGAGCCAGCTGGTCACGGCGCTGGGGATGGAGGGCACGAAGCCGTCGTAGTCGGCCGGGTCGGGCTCCTCGGTGGAACCCTCGACGGCGGCCGCGAAGTCGGCGGCGGTGACGGAATCGATGACCTCGTCGGTGTCGTTGCCGTCCTCGTCGGTGATCGCGACGTCGGAGGCGGTCACGCCGGAGGCCTTGGCCTCGAAGGCCGAGATGGTGGCCTGGGCGTCGGCGTCCTCGGTGTCCTCCTGGTAGGCGGACACGGCATCGGCGACCTCGGTGGCCTCATCGTCGGTGACGACGCCCTCGTCGGTGGCGGCGGCGATGAAGCCGTCGATCTGGTCGCCGTAGTGGTTGTCGGACCAAGCCTCGGTGTCGGCGTCGTACTGCTCGGCCGAGGCGCCGTTCACGAAGAAGCCGTCGGAGAACAGGTTGTCGTTCACCCAGTCGGTGCCAGCGGTGCCCACCGTGGAGATGGCGATGTAGTAGACGAGGAACATCACGACGACGAAGATGGGCAGGCCCAGGATGCGGTTCGTGACGATCTTGTCGATCTTCTCGGAGGTCGAGAGCTTCTTGGGCGCCTTCACGACGCAGGCATCCATGACGCGGGCGATCCACTCGTAGCGGTCCGACGTGATGATCGACTCGGCGTCGTCGTCACGGGCGGCCTCGACGGCCTTGATGTCGGCCTCGAAGGCCTCGAGCTCGGCGTTGGAGAGGCCGAGCGGCTCGATGGCGGCGGCGTCGCGCTCGAAGACCTTGATCGCGTACCAGCGCGAGAGGGTCGCGTCGCACTTGCCGGCAAGGCCGGCCTCGATCTTGGCGATGGCGGCCTCGACCTCATCGGTGAAGACGTGGGCGGGGGCGGGGGCCTTGCCGGACTTACCCGCCTCGACGGCGAGCTTCACAAGGTCGTCGGTGTTCTTCTCGCGAAGGGCCGAGACCTGGATGACCCGGCAGCCCAGCTCGCGGGAGAGGGCGTCGACGTCAATCTTGTCGCCGCTCTTCTCGAGCAGGTCGAGCATGTTGAGGCCGAGCACGACCGGTAGGCCGCACTCGAGCAGCTGGGTCGTGAGGTAGAGGTTGCGCTCGAGGTTGGTCGAGTCGACGAGGTCGATGACGGCCGACGGGCGGTTCTGGATGAGGTAGTCGCGCGAGACGATCTCCTCGGGCGAGTACGGCGACAGCGAGTAGATGCCGGGAAGGTCAGTGAAGGTGACGGACTTGTCGCGCCTCCAGACGGCCTCCTTCTTCTCGACCGTGACGCCAGGCCAGTTGCCGACGTAGCCGTTAGAGCCGGTGAGGGCGTTGAACAGCGTGGTCTTGCCGCAGTTAGGGTTACCTGCGAGCGCGATGTACATGCGGTCTTCCATGACTCCCTTTCTTGGGTTGTTGCTGGAGGCGGGGTCGGCCCCCTGGTCCCTTGTGCCGGACCTTTTCAGTTTGGCGCGGAGGTCCCCATGAGACCGCGCCCCTCGGACATGCCGAGGCGTGGTGCCGCCGCAGCGGCCAGACGGCGAGCCTACGCGGGCTCGACCTCGACCTTCTCGGCCTCGTCCTTGCGGATCGACAGCTCGTAGCCGCGGACGGTGACTTCCATCGGGTCGCCAAGCGGGGCCACCTTGACCACCGTGATCTTGGCGCCCTTCGTGATGCCCATGTCCATGATGCGGCGCTTGATGGCGCCCGTGCCGGTGAGTGCCTTCACCGTGCAGGAGGACCCAACCGGGATGTCCCTGAGCGTTGTCACCGTTACCCTCTCTTCCTCTCTCTTGCCGACGCTCGCGCGCCAGCCTGGTACGACGTTGAAGCCCGGGCGTGCCGGGATGCGCCGGGTCTCCCCGGTGCCGCAGCGCCCATGCCGGGCGCGGGTGCGCGTGGGTGCTAGCAGACGAAGACGTGCATGCACGTGGCGTGGTCGACGCCCAGCTGGGCGCCCTTGACCTTGACGATGGTGCCCGACGAGCCGCTCTGGCTCACGACGTTGACCTCGGCGCCGTCAACGAACCCAAGGTTCTCGAGGTGACGGCGCATCTCGGTGTTGCCGCTGACCCTCACCACGTGGACGGCCTCGCCCTCGTGGGCCATGGCGAGCGGGAGCTGTGCGCCCCTGGACACTGCAACTGCCATGTGCTCCTCCTTCGTTCTCCCCCGCCTGACACAGCTACGCGGACGGCCACGATGTGGCCATCCGCCCCGTGTCACCCGTGCGCGTCCGCGCGGCGGGAGAAGTTGTCTGCCTCTAACTCGCAAGTAGTATGTGACTAACTTTTGGCGGAGTCAACCATGGTGAACCGTTAGGAGTTGTTAACTTTTGGAATAACGGACGACGTCGCAACACAAAAGGCGGGGCGCCCAGCCTCATGGCCAGACGCCCCGCCGCGCGAAGCACTATGCGAGAAGAGCCCTACTTGAGGCGCGCGAGCACACCACGCACGAGGCACTCGAAGTCTGCCTCGTAGTCGGACGCCACCGAGAGCACGCTCTCGTGCGTGACGCCCGCCTCGCCCGCCATGTTGGCGGCAAGCGTGAGGCCCAGGACGTTCATGCCCAGCGCGTGGGCCATGATGGCCTCGCACACGAGCGACATACCGGCAAACGAGGCCCCGAGGCACCCCAGCGCCGCGACCTCGGCGGCCGTTTCGAAGCTCGGGCCGAGAAGCCCTGCGTAGACACCCTGCTGCAGCTCGATGCCCTCGTCGGCGGCGACGCCCGCGGCAAGGCCGCGCAGGTAGGGCGTGTAGGTGTCGGTCATGCCCACGAACGGCGAGTCGACGCAGGCCAGGTCCTCGTCCTCGATGAGGGGATTCGTGCCCGTAAGGTTGAGGTGGTCGGTGATGAGTCCCAGGCCCACGCGGCCGCGGCCGGCAATGGCACCCGTGGAGCAGGCGAAGATGATGTCACGGCAGCCGAGCTTGTGGGCGTGGCGCACGAGCGACGCCACCTCGGCGGAGCTGTAGCCCTGGTAGAGGTGCACGCGACCCGGATAGACCACGACGGGCACGCCGTCGATCGTGCCCACGGTGGCCTCAAAGCTGTGACCGGGAATGGGCCTGGCGTGCGCGGGGAAGCCCTCGATGTCCTCGTACGGAATGCGACGGACCGGCTTCACGAGGCCGGCCAACGCCCCCAGGCCGCTGCCCAGGACGATGGCAACCGGATGCTCGACGCTTGCGCGGCACCCCTCGACGACGCTCTCATCTACCACAACGATCCCCTCCCTCTCGAGGGCCCGGGCGGCAAGCCCGGAGCCCCTCACGAGTCTTCCTGTGAAGCTCCCATCGTAGACGAGTCCATGGCCGCAGGCGGGGCTCTTCGCCTTCAGGACGGCAAGCGGTGCCCGCAATTCGGCGGCCCGCGCGCACGCGGCCGCGGCGCCGCGCTCG
>UQSV01000059.1 GCA_900543875.1 uncultured Coriobacteriaceae bacterium
CGCTCGTCTCCCGCACGGGCCAGCTCGCGCACGCGCTCGAGCTCGGCCTTCGCATCATCGGCGGCCTGGAGCGCCTCGCGGTAGGCGTCGAGCGCCCGGGTGGCATCGGCACCTGCCCAGGCGTCGAGCATCTCGGCATGGGTGGCGGTGGAGAGCAGGCGCTGGTGCTCGTGCTGGCCGCACAGGTCGACCGTGGCGCCCACGAGCCGCGACAGCTCGGCCACGCTCGCCATGCGCCCGTCGATGCGCACCCGCCCGCGGCCGGCCGCCTCGACGCGGCGCTGGACCACGTGGCCGTCGACGTCATCCGCACCCAAGAAGACGCGGCCCTCGACGAGCAGGTGGTCGTCTCCCTCGCGCACGGAACTGGCGTCGGCGCGCTCGCCCACGAGCAGCTTGAGGGCGCTCAGCAGGGCGGTCTTGCCGGCGCCCGTCTCGCCCGTGAGCACCGTGAGGCCGGACGCGGGGTTGATCGTGGCGTCGCGGATGAGCGCCACGCCCGCTACGTGCAGCTCGTCAATCATCTGAGCTCCCCTACTGCTTCTTGCGCATCTGGCCGTAGAACACGCGTGACACGGCCTCGTAGAAGCCGTCGGCGTCGGAGTCGAGCAGGATCACGTCGCCAGGGCCACGCCTCACCGAGCAGGCCACGACGCGGCCGCCCTCGGGCGCGCGCATGAGCTGGCCGTCGACGAAGACGCTGCTCTCGGCCGGGCGCTCGTCTGAGAGCGTGAGTTCCACGACGTCGCTCGAGCTCGTGAGGAAGGCGCGGGCGAGGATCGTGTGCGGGGCGATGGGCACGCAGACCATGCCGTTGAACTCGGGCGTCACGATGGGGCCGCCGCTCGAGAGGGCATAACCCGTGGAGCCCGTGGCGGTCGAGACGACGAAGCCGTCGCCGCGCAGGCGGTCGATGCGGTTGCCCGAGACCTGCACGTCGAACTCGATCATGTCGCCCAGGGCGCCACGCGTGAGGGCGAGCTCGTTCAGGGCGAAATGGTGAGTCTCGCGCATGAGGTCGCCACCACAGTCGAACGTTATGCAGACGTCGAGCGTGGCGCGACGGCTCTGGTGCATCTCGCCCGCGAGCGCGCGTGAGACCGACTCGACCACGTTCTCGGATCCGGCGCCGGTGAGAAAGCCGAGGTGGCCAAAGGAGAGGCCGAGGATGGGAATCTCCCGGTAGCCCACGATGCCGGCGGCGCGCAGCAGCGTTCCGTCGCCGCCGAGCGACACCACCAGGTCGACCCCCTCGGAGTCGACGACGCGGTTGGGCTCGCGGCGCTTGTCGTGCGCCCAGACGACCTCGGCGCCCTCGTGCGCAAGCCACACCTCGATGGTGGCCGCGGCCTGAATGGCGTCGGAGCGCGAGTAGTTGGGAACGAGCAGGACCTTCACGACGGCGACCTCCTTGAAACATCCGTTCGATGAGTGTAGCACGGCTGCGCGAAACCCGAGCCGCGCCATCGGCCCGCGGGGACAGAGGGACGTGTCTTATGTCCCCACTCCTGTCCCCACACGCAAAAGGGCCCGGGCGCCATGCGAGGCGTCCGGGCCCTGGGCGGATTCACGTGCAGGCACGGCCTACTGGTACTCGGCCACGTCGATCCAGCTGCGAAGGAACTCCTCCTCCTTGGCGTCGCGGTGACGGGCGAGCTCGCTGGCGGCGACGATGCTCGTCCAGCGGCGGACGACCTGCATCGGCATGTCGGCCATCTTGCAGAAGAGCATGAGGTACTTGTCGGCCAGGCCCAGGTCCTCGAGCGCGAACAGCAGGTAGGTCATCGCGGCGTCAGCGGCGGGCGCGCCCTGCGTGGCGTGGGCCCAGTCGCAGACGTACAGCAGGCCGTCGTCACCCACGATGACGTTGCTCGGGTTAAAGTCGCCGTGGCAGACGTGGTTCTCGACCTTCATGCCGTCGAGGCGAATGAGCAGCTCGTAGCGGGTCGTGGCATCGATCTCGGTGAGGCCGTTGATCATGCGGGCGTACTTGTCGCGCTGACGGTTGAGCAGCGGCGCGGTGTGGCCGTTGACCTCGAGCTGCAGGCGCACGAACTGCTCGAGGTACTCGTCGATGTTCTTCTTGTCGGCCTTCATGCGCTCGGCGAGCGTGGTGCCCTGGACCTTCTCGGTCACGAGCGCCCAGCCCTCGTCGCAGTGCGAGACCTCGACAATCTTGGGTACGCGGATGCCCGTCTCCTGGATGCGCGCGAGGTTGAGTGCCTCGTTGAAGACGTCGCTCTCGGCCTTGGAGGCGTTGAAGACCTTGAAGATGCGGTCGCCCGAGTCGTAGACGACCTTGTTGCCACGACGGACGATCTCCGTCTTGTTCTGAGGAAGCTCCATGCTAAGCCCTCCTTTAGGCTTGGGTATGAGCGGGTAAGGCGGGCAGCCCTCCAGCCCCCTGGCGGGCTGCCCCTCCCCCTATGTGTACCAGCGCGGGCCTATGCCCTGGCGAGTAACAGCGAACCTAGTCCTCGTAGCTCTTGGGCTCACGGCCGTAGTAGGCATCGAGGTAGAGCTCCTTGATCTCGCTCATGAGCGGGTAGCGCGGGTTGGCCGGCGTGCACTGGTCATTGAACGCGTTCTCGGTCATCTCGTCGAGCGTGGCGAGGAAGTCCTCCTCGGTGACGCCGTACTCGGCGATGGTGTGCTTGACGCCCACGTGGTCGCACAGCTCGTTGATCTTCTTGACGAAGTTCTCGAACACCTCGTCATCGTTCTTGCCGGTGACGCCGCAGTAGCGGGCGGCCTCGGCGTAGCGGGCCTTCGCGTGCGGGTAGGCGTACTGCGGGAACGTGCCCATCTTGGTGGGAACGTCGGCCGCGTTATAGCGCATGACGCGGGTGAGGATGACGGCGTTGGCAAGGCCGTGCGGGATGTGGTGGTAGGCGCCGAGCTTGTGGGCCATCGAGTGGTTGAGGCCCAGGAAGGCGTTGGCGAAGGCCATGCCGGCCAGGCACGAGGCGTTGGCCATGCGCTCGCGGGCCTCGGGGTCGGCGGCGCCGTTGTCGTAGGCGCGGGGCAGGTACTCGAAGACCAGCTTCATGGCACGCAGGGCCATGGAGTCGCTCCAGTCGCTCGCCATGACCGAGACGTAGGCCTCGAGGGCGTGCGTGAGGACGTCGACGCCGGAGGCGCTGGTGAGGCCCTTGGGCTGGGTATCCATGTTGTTGGCGTCAACGATGGCCATGTTGGGCAGCAGCGCGTAGTCGGCGAGCGGCCACTTGATGCCGGTCTCGGCGTCGGTGATGACGGAGAAGGGCGTGCACTCCGAGCCCGTGCCCGAGGAGGTGGGGATGGCCACGAAGTAGGCCTTGGAGCCCATCTCAGGGTAGGTGTAGACCCTCTTGCGGATGTCCATGAAGTCCATGGCCATGTCCTCGAAGTTGGCCTCGGGGTGCTCGTAGAGGACCCACATGATCTTGCCGGCGTCCATCGCGGAGCCACCGCCAAAGGCGATGATCACGTCGGGCTCGAAGCTCGTGAGGATCTCGGCGCCCTTGCGCGCGCACTGCAGCGTGGGGTCAGGGGCGACGTCCCAGAAACAAGCGTGCTCGATGCCCAGCTCGTCGAGCTTCTGCTCGATGGGCTTGATGAAGCCGTTCTTGAAGAGGAACTGGTCGGTGACGATGAACGCGCGCTTCTTGTGCATGACGCGGCCAAGCTCGTCGAGGGCTACCGGCTGGCAGCCACGCTTGAAGTAGACCTTCTCGGGAGCACGGAACCACAGCATGTTCTCACGCCTCTCTGCGACCGTCTTGATGTTGAGCAGGTGCTTGGGGCCCACGTTCTCGGAGACGGAGTTGCCGCCCCAGGAGCCGCAGCCCAGCGTGAGGGACGGGGCGGTCTTGAAGTTGTACAGGTCGCCGATGCCACCCTGCGAGCTGGGGGTGTTGACGAGGATGCGGCAGGTCTTCATGGCAGCCGCGTGCTTGGCCATCTTCTCCTTCTCGGTGGTGGAGATGAAGAGAGACGAGGTGTGGCCGTAGCCGCCGTCGGCGACGAGACGCTCGGCCTTGGCGATGGCCTCGTCGAAGGTCTGGGCCTTGTACATGCCCAGGACCGGACTCAGCTTCTCGTGGGCCATCTCCTCGGACGGCTCGACGCTCGTGACCTCGCCGATGAGGATCTTGGTCTTCTCGGGCACCTCGACGCCGGCCATCTGGGCGATGGTGTGGGCGCTCTGACCCACGATCTTGGCGTTGACCGAGCCGTTGATGATGACGGTCTTGCGGACCTTGTCGAGCTCGGCGCCCTTGAGGAAGTAGCAGCCGCGAGCCTTGAACTCGGCCTTGACCTCGTCGTAGATGTCGGCGAGGACGGTCACGGACTGCTCGGAGGCGCAGATCATGCCGTTGTCGAAGGTCTTGGAGTGGATGATCGAGTTGACCGCGAGCTTGACGTCTGCGGTGGAGTCGATGATCGCGGGCGTGTTGCCGGGACCAACGCCCAGGGCGGGCTTGCCCGAGGAGTAGGCGGCCTGGACCATGCCCGGGCCGCCGGTGGCCAGGATGATGTCGGCCGAGCGCATGAGCTCGTTGGTGAGCTCGAGCGACGGCTGGGCAATCCAGTCGATGATGCCCTCGGGGGCGCCGGCGGCCACCGCGGCGTCGCGCACGATGCGGGCGGCCTCGATGGTGCAGGCCTTGGCACGGGGGTGCGGGCTGATGATGATGGCGTTGCGGGTCTTCAGGCAGATGAGGGTCTTGAAGATGGCCGTGGAGGTGGGGTTGGTCGTGGGGATGACCGCGGCGACGATGCCGATAGGCTCGGCGATGCGCTTGTAGCCAAACGAGGGGTCGTCTTCGATGACGCCGCAGGTCTTCATGTCCTTGTACTTGTTGTAGATGTACTCGGCGGCGTAGTGGTTCTTGATGAGCTTGTCCTCCACGATGCCCATGCCGGTCTCCTCGACCGCCATCTTGGCAAGCGGGATGCGGGCCTTGTTGGCCGCGATGGCCGCCGCGTGGAAGATCTTGTCAACCTGCTCCTGGGAGAACGTGGCGAACTCCGCCTGGGCCTTGCGCATCTGTGCGATGCGAGAGGTGAGGGCATCGAGACTGTCGATGGCCTTCTCCGCCTTTGCCATAGCTACCTCCAGATTGCTTCGTGGGAGGGGGTGCCTCCCCGTCTGACGGATGGTCAGCTCCCCCGTTGGGAGAAGTTGACCAGTGGCCTTTGGACATGCATAAAAGCAAAAGGCTCCGAACAGCTCCCATGATACCTAACGAATGGGGTCAATGGGTGCGCAAAGGGGCGAGCGGTGGCCATCTACCTGCGGTTGAATAGCGGCTTGTGGTCATTTATGGGGGTAGTTGGGATGCCTGGTTGACCAGCGTTTTATGGGCAATGCAGGTATGGAATGCATAATGCTTGTTATGTATTGCATACGACGCGAATCATGGCGGCAATTTAGCGCTGTATAGGCACCACGCGGCAAAAAGCGAAATTGCATACAGGCGTAAGCCACAGGTTAAAACCAGTCGCTGGCCATAAACCTGCCGAGCGGTATGGAGGGATACCACTCGCGGGTCATTTTCGACCGTCCGCCCCTGTGGAGAGCATCTGCCCATCCGCGAGCGGCAGACGGCGGTGACAGTTTGACCCTGTCCCCAAGTGTCACCGTGACAGCTGGGGACGGGGTCGTTTTGTCACCGCTCGAAGATGAAGTGAGTGGCGACGCAGATGAGCCCGGGAAGGACGAAGGCGATTCCTCCCAGCAAGGTGAGGGCAGCTCCACCCCGTAAGGAGATGTCAGTGAATCCCAAGAGGAACGAGCCAGCGGTCTGGTTTGCGACGACGCAGACAATGGACAGGCCGACCAGGACGAAAAGCGAGACGAGCAGAGCGCGGCGGCCGCACCCAACGACCGCGGCAACCGTATAGCCAAAGAGCAACCACATAAGCGGACGAGACAGAATAACCGCGGCTAGAGTTGCCTCATTGACTCCCGTGATGGTATTTGGAACTCCAGTGATAAGACCATACGCCTCCACAAGCGCATAGCCCCAGACCGACCCTGTCAAAGAGGGCAGCCGCAACCATATGACTGCCGATAGCACCGCAAGGACAAGCAGAATAGCTACGGTCCCTGTCCTTCTCATGGCACTAGGCTCCTTCGCTAAATGGCACACGATCTTTTGGGCGAGAAAGTACTTCGTTTCATAATGACCTCACAATCTAATTTCGAGTCCTTTAATTACCCACAACTCCTATCTACCGAAAAAGAGGTTGGCTCGCACGAGGACACCCGCCGAGCGGCATTTATATTCCGGTCAGCGCCACTAAAGGCATTTTTAATTCCCGGTTTACTTCCTGAACCAAATTCCAAAGCACCCGCAATGCTCAAATCGGCCACAAACCGCTGGATTATTTGACGCTGTTGAGCCGGCCGACAATTCAAAGACTGCAAAACGGTCCCTTCCCTAACTGACGAACTATGACAGTTAGGGAAGGGACCGTTTGTCACCGTGCAAGGACGCGCTCGAGGCGCAAGACCTCGTCGCGGGCGTCGCCGGCCGCACGGCGCGCGTCATAGCGCATCCACGCGCCACTCGCGAGCAACACGTCCACGAGGGGACCAAAGCCACCGCGCAGCGTGCACGAGGCCTCGTGGTAGCTGGCATCGCCCGTGAGTCCCGGATAGCGCACGGCCTCAACGGCCGGGTGGCACGCGAGGTAGCTCGCCACGACCTGCGCCGTGTCCGAGACGCGTCGCCACGCCTCGGCGTCCATGCCCGCCTGCATCTCGAGAAGATCAGACAGGCAGGGGCCTCCCCCGCCGCACGGCGAGAGAGGCCCCCAAAAGATGTTCTCGTTGGCAGTCACGACGCGAGATTAGCTGCGACGCTCGGCGATCTCTGCGGAGACCTCGGAGATGAACTCGTCAAGGCTCTTCTGGACCGTCTCGTTGGAGCGGTCTCGCACGGAGACGTTCCCGGCCTCGACCTCCTTCTCGCCCAAGATGAGCATGTAGGGCACGCGGTCGATGGAGCGGGCCTCGCGGATCTTGTAGCCAATCTTCTCGTCGCGGTCATCGCACACGGCGCGGATGCCGGCCTCCTCGAGCTTGGCGGCCACCTCGTCGGCGTAGGCGCGGCTCTTCTCGGAGACGGGAAGGACCTTGACCTGGACGGGGGCGAGCCACGTCGGGAACTTGCCGGCGTAGTGCTCGATCAGGATGCCGATGAAGCGCTCGATGGAGCCGAAGCAGACGCGGTGAAGCATGATGGGGCGCTTCTTGGAGCCGTCGGCGTCGGTGTACTCGAGGTCGAAGTTGAGCGGCATCTGGAAGTCGAGCTGGACCGTGCCGCACTGCCAAGTGCGGCCGAGCGAGTCCTCGAGGTGGAAGTCGATCTTGGGGCCGTAGAAGGCGCCGTCGCCCTCGTTGACCTCGTAGTCCATACCAAGCTCGTTGAGGGCGGTCTTGAGGCCCTCCTCCGCGCGCTCCCAGTCCTCGTCAGAGCCCATGGAGTCGTCCGGACGGGTGGAGAGCTCGACGTGGTACTTGAAGCCGAACTTCTGGTACACGGAGTCGATGAGGTTCACGACACCCACGATCTCATCGGTGAGCTGGTCGGGGCGCACGAACAGGTGGGCGTCGTCCTGGTTGAAGCAGCGCACGCGAAACAGGCCGTGCAGGGCGCCGCGCAGCTCGTGACGGTGCACGAGGCCGATCTCGCCGGCGCGGATGGGCAGCTCGCGGTAGGAGTGCGGCTTGGAGGCGTAGACGAGCACGCCGCCCGGGCAGTTCATGGGCTTGATGCAGTACTCCTCGTCATCGATGACGGTGGAGTACATGTTGTCCTTGTAGTGGTCCCAGTGGCCGGAGGTCTTCCACAGCTGCTTGTTCATGATGAGCGGCGTGGAGATCTCAACGTAGCCGGCCTTGTGGTGAATCTCGCGCCAGTAGTCGAGCAGGGCGTTCTTGAGGACCACGCCGTTGGGCAGGAAGAACGGGAAGCCGGGGGCCTCGTCGCGCATCATGAACAGATCCATCTCGCGGCCGATCTTGCGGTGGTCGCGCTTCTTGGCCTCCTCGAGCAGGCGCAGGTGCTCGTCGAGCTCCTCCTTGGTGGCAAAGGCGACGCCGTTGATGCGCGTGAGCATCTTGTTGTTCTTGTCGTCCTTCCAGTAGGCGCCCGATACGGCCGTGAGCTTGAAGGCCTTGACCGCCTTGGTGTAGCAGACGTGCGGGCCCACGCACATGTCGATGTAGTCGCCCTGCTGGTAGAAGGTGATGCGGGCGTCCTCGGCAAGGTCGCCGATGTGCTCGACCTTGTACTTCTCGCCGCGCTCCTCCATGAGCTTGATGGCCTCGGCGCGCGGAAGCTCGAACACGGAGAACTTGAGGTTCTCCTTGCAGATCTTCTTCATCTCGGCCTCGATGGCGGGCAGGTCGTCCTCGCCGATCTTCTTGTCGCCAAGGTCGACGTCGTAGTAGAAGCCCTTCTCGGTGGCGGGGCCGTAGGCAAAGTCGGCCTCGGGGTACAGGCGCTTGATGGCCTGGGCCAGGATATGGGCGGCGCTGTGGCGCACGACGTGGGTGACCTCGTCTGCGGGGCACTCGTCGACATGGCCGTCGTTGTACAGGATCTTCATGGAAAACCTCTTCCGTTGCTGGTGAGCGCGATAAGTGTACTAGACATGAAAAACGCCCGCACGCCGCCCTTGGGCGACGTCGAGCGAATATGCGGCGTCTGTCACGCGACCTGCCGGCCCGTGGAGGGACAGACGCCTAGATAGTCTGGGTTGTGATGGCACCTGCGAGCTTGCGCTGCATCAAGTTGGCCCCTTCTGGCATGTGTGCGACCCTTCGCACGCGAGCAGATTGCTAATGGTTTACCACAAAGTGAGATTTCGCGTGCGGGGCAAGGGTGGTTCGCCACGCGGTCGCTACGTTACGGGGAGTGGTCGGGCTGGTGCAGGCGGACGCAGGCGGGACGGCCTCACATGCCGAGGCGAGCGTCCGCCGGACGGGCGCGGGCGTGGGGACAGCATGGCGGCCACGACGCGCGCGCCCTTCTCGGCATGAAAAGGCCCCGCAGCGCGGGTGCGCGGCGGGGCCTGGCATGCGGCTTGTGCGTGGGCTGCGGCCTCTACTGGATGCGGGTGCGGCAGTAGGGGCAGACCTTCCAGTCGGCGTTGAGCGGGCGGTGGCACGTGGGGCAGACGTTGCGGACCTGCGTGTTGCAGTTGGGGCACACAATGAAGTCCTTGTCGATGGGCGTGCCGCACTTGGGGCAGATGCCGTAGTGCGAGAGCTGGTGCTCGCGCAGGGCGATGTCGAGGTCCTGTTCCTCGCGGTCGACCAGGTAGGAGCTCGGGCGCAGGATGACGTAGGCGAGCAGGCCCACGATGGGAATCACCGAGATGATGGCCCACAGCCACCAGGGCTCGGCGCCGCGGCGCTGGGCGTCGCGGATGACGTAGACGATGGACAGCACGTAGAGCATCACGACGCAGGCAAGCATCAGGTAAAGCACCATGAGCACCTCAGGCGTGAGGATCTGGTCGATGAGGTTCGACATAAGGGACCTGCGCTCCTTAGGGTTATGCGGCCCGTGCGGCCGCCGCGAAAAGTCAACTCAAAGGATTGTAGCAGCTCGTAGGCGTGCGGCAACAAAAGCCACCGCATGACCACAGGCCGCGCTCCCCTAGCGCGCGAGGCGTGCCAGGCCGGCGAGCTCGCCCGCGAGGGTGATCGAGCCGCAGGCGACGAAAGCCTTGTCCGCGAGGGCCGCCGCGGCGTCCGCAACGGTTGGGTAGGTGCCGGACGCCTCGACGCCATGGGCTGAGAAGCGCTCGGCGAGCTCGGCGGCAGGCAGGGCACGGGGGCTTGCCGTGGCCGTCACGTACACGCGCGGGAAGGCGGGCGCCAGCAGCGACACGATGCCATCGACGTCCTTGTCGGCCAGCACGGCGCACAGAAGCGCCGGGCGAGTGGAGACGTCTGGGGCGATGGCGTCGAGCGAGGCCAGCAGAGCGGCGACCGACTGCGGGTTGTGCGAGGCGTCGATGAGGTGCACGGGGGCATCCTGGAGCACGTCGAAGCGTCCGGGCGTGGGGCAGGCCGTAACGCTCGCGCGCAGGGCGCCCGCGTCGAGCGCGTGGCCCAGGTAGGCCTCGGCGAGCGCGGTGGCGCAGGCGACGTTGGCCGCCTGGTAGAGGGGCTTTGCGCACGCGAGGTGCTCGTAGGTGGCGCGCGGCGTGGTCACCGCAAGCTCCAGCGTGTCGCCCACGCGCTCGGGACGGCGCGTCACCACGTAGCCTGCATGGGGCAGCTCGGGGTGCTCGCGCACGCTTCCGGGCTCGACCTCGCCGGGGGCGTCCGTGGGGTCGCTCGGGCGCAGGAGGGTGGGCACGACGCCCTGCTCGACGGCGCGCTCCAGCAGCACGTCCTCCACCGTCGAGGGCGACCAGGTGCCCACACCCAGCACGCAGGCCTGCCCCGCCTTGATGACGGCAGCCTTCTCGGCTGCGATCTTCTCGAGGGTGCCGCCCAGGATGCGGCAGTGGTCAAGGCCGATGCCCGTGACGCAGGTGGCGGCGGGGTGGGTGGCGCTCGTCGCGTCCCAGCGGCCGCCCAGGCCCACCTCGAGCACGGCGACGTCGACGCGCGCCTCGGCGAAGACCACGCAGGCGGCCACTGTGAGCAGGTCGAACTCGGTGACGCGGAAGGGCCTCTCGCCCGCGGCCGCGCGGCGGGCGTTCACGCGCTCGCCCG
>UQSV01000060.1 GCA_900543875.1 uncultured Coriobacteriaceae bacterium
GCGCCGCATCCGGCAAGGCCGGCGGCGCAGACGGCGGCGGCGCCGGCAACGAAGCCGCGGCGCGAGACGAGCTTGTTCATAGTCATTACTGGTCTTTCCTCTCTGCCCTCTCCCACGGCATGCACGCACGGCGCAGGGCCGAAACGAGGCCCATGAGCGCGAGCGACAGTGCCGAGATGATGAGGATCACGGCGAACATCTTGTCGTACGAGTAGGACTTGCGCACGCGCGTCATGTAGACGCCCAGGCCCACGAAGCCGCCAAGCCACTCGGAGACCACGGCACCCACCACCGCGTAGGTGGCGCTGATGCGCAGACCCGCGAAGAACTGCCCCATGGCGGCAGGCAGCTTGGCATAGCGAAATATCTGCGCGCGACTGGCACCCATCGAGCGCATGAGATCGATGGCGTCGGGGTCGACGCTCCTGAAGCCGCTCGCGAGCGAAACGGTCACGGGAAAGAACGTCCCCAGCACCACGAGCAGCACCTTAGGCATGAGCCCGTAGCCAAACCACAGCACGAGCAGCGGCGCGATGGCCACGGTGGGGATCGTCTGCGAGACAGTCACGATGGGATCGAGCGCCCGGTAGACCACCTCGAAGCGGTCCATCAGCACCGCCACCGCGAAGCCCACGGCAACGCCCAGGGCAAGGCCGATGACGGCCTCGGCGATGGTGGTGACCGAGTGGCTCAGCAGCAGGGGCAGGTCTGCCACGAGGGCCTCGACCACCTGCACCGGGCTGGGCAGCAGGTAGCTGGGAACGAGGCCCACCGAGCAGACGAGCTGCCAGAGGGCGACAAGCGCCACGAGCGTGACGGTGGGGGCAATCCAGCGGGCGGGCGTGCGACGAGCCATGGCCCTACCGCTCCTGCTCGTGGTACTTGCCAACCTTCTTCTCGGTCGAGAGCACGGCCCCACCCGGCTTATAGTTGATCTTGGCGTAGGTCATGACCTGGCCGCACCCCGCCTCGGCAGCGGTGAGCTGGCACTGGCGCAGGACCTCCATGCAGGTGTCGTAATCACCCTCGATGGCCGTCTCAAACGGGCCCACGTAGGGGTTGACGTCGTACTCCTGGATCTTGGCGATCACGGCATCGACGACGCGGATCGTGTCCTCGTCGGTGGCCGAGTCCATCGGCAGCACCTGGATGGCTACGCTACATTCCATGCAAACCTCGCTTTCCGCGAGGACCAAAAAGGCCCTCGCCATTGGCGGGAGCCTCATACGCGCACGTTTGGGGTCCCTACGCTGGCATTACCCAGATCAGGTCAAGGGTCGGACCGGGATGGGTCCCTCTCAGCCGGCGTGCCGCCAGCTCCCCTTTGGATCGCGGCCCAGTTTAGCACGTTTACATAAGAAGAGACAGGCCCCACACCGTGGTACCGTGGAGGCTCCACGCGGCAAGTTGGGACAGTAGCCATCAGGCGGGCGGCTACCCCGTAGGTCAATGTCCCGGTTTAGGACAAAATAGCCCGGAGCTTTATCGTCCCAGCGGCCTTCGCACAACCGCTTAGCCCTCATAGGCGCCCGCCCACCCAACCCAGGATGGGCGGGCGTTTCTATTTCTTGATACTTAACATATTAATGTCGCGGACAGGGGCGTCCGTGACCCCACAGAAGGGATTCGCCATGCGCTTTGAGGGTAAGAGTGTCGTCGTCACCGGTGCCAGCGCCGGCATGGGTCGCCAGATCGCCTACGACTTCGCCAAGGAGGGCGCCACGGTCGTGGCCGTTGCCCGCCGCGCCGAGCGCCTCGAGCAGCTCGCCGCCGAGGTCGCCGAGGCCGGCCTTCCCGGCAGGGTCCTGCCCTATGTGGGCGACGTCTCGAGCCGCGAGGCCAACGAGGGCATGGTCGACTTCGCCGTCTCCCAGACCGGCAAGCTCGACATCCTCGTCAACAACGCCGGCATCATGGACGGCTTCGAGCCCATCGCCGACATCGCCGACGAGCGCTGGGACCAGGTCTTCGCCGTCAACGTCAAGGGCCCGATGTACGCCATGCGCAAGGCCGTCCAGGTCATGCTCGAGCAGGAGACGAAGGGCAACATCGTGAACGTCGCCTCCATCGGCGGCACCAACGGCGCTCGCGCCGGCGTGGCCTACACGGCCTCCAAGCACGCCCTCGTTGGCATGACCGAGAACACCGGCTACATGTACGCCAACTCCGGCATCCGCTGCAACGCCGTCTGCCCGGGCGGCGTCGAGACCGAGATCGCCGGCTCGATGATGGCAGGCTCCGGCATCAACCAGTTTGGCATGGGTCGCGCCATGGCCGGCCTTGACTCCGACATCCGTCAGGCCAAGCCCGAGGAGCTCGCCTCGGTCGTGCTGTTCATCGCCTCCGACGAGGCCTCGTTCATGACCGGCGCCTGCGTCAAGGTCGACGGCGGCGTCTCCGTGAACTAGCTGGGGCAATACCTGCCTGAGCAACTGTCCCACTCAAAATGGCCGGGGTGGCCGCTCGCACAAGAGCGGCCACCCCGGCCTTCTTACGTCTCAAGCTGCCGAGAAGAACCTACAGCTCGCTGGCCTTGAGCGCGGCGCCGATTGCCCCGGCGTAGCGGGCCTCGGGGCAGGTCGTGACCTCGCTGCCCAGAAGCGCTCCCAGACGCTCCACCACGTAGTCGTTCTCGCAGAGTCCCCCCGTGAGGAAGTAGGGGGCGTGCGACCCCTGGCCCGCGAGCGACGCCACGCGCGAGACCACGCTCTCGATGATGCCGTGGGCGATGTTCTCGCGCGGCTCGCCGCGACCCACGAGGCTGATGACCTCCGACTCGGCAAACACCGTGCACATGCTCGAGATCTTGACGTCCTCGCCCGCGCGCGCCAGGCTCGCGAGCTCCACCTGGTCGATGCCTAGGCGGTCTGCCATGACCTCGAGGAAACGCCCCGTGCCAGCCGCACACTTGTCGTTCATCGCAAACTTAGTGACGCGCCCGTTCGCAAGCTGGATCACCTTGGTGTCCTGGCCGCCCACGTCGATGACGGTGCCGTCGGTCCCAAAGAGGTGCGCCGCGCCCAGGCCGTGGCAGGTGATCTCGGTCACGACCTTGGTGGCGTAGGGCACCGCGATGCGCCCGTAGCCGGTGGCCACCACGCGCACGTCCTCGACCGCCACGTCGACGCCCTTCTCGGCCAGCGCATCCCTCACGCGCCCGGCCGCGTCGACCGACGAGAAGCCCGTGGGCATGAGCAGCGTCTGCGCAAGCTCGCCCGTCTCCATCACGGCAACCTTGGTGGCCGTCGAGCCAATGTCTACGCCAATGCCCCGCATGCGCGCCTCCTACAGCGTCTCGATGAACGCGGCGATGCGCGTGTCGATCTGGCCTTGGTCTCCCGTGCTGTAGTCGGTCTCGATCTTCATGTACGGGATGCCCGCGCCCTCGACGGCGCGCTGCATCTTGGCGCTCTCGACGTTGAAGGTGTGGCAGGCCGTCAGTACGCTCTCGATCACGCCGTCGACGTGGTACTTCTCGCACATGGCAAGGGTGTTGTCCATGCGCCCGTCGTTGGGCGTCATGACCGAGCAGTTGATGTCGAGGTAGCGGTCGGCGATGGCGCCCAGGATGTCGTCGGCCTCGGCGTCGACCATCATGCGGCAGGTGCGCTCGCCCGAGCAGTCGTCCATGCAGACCACGGTGCCGCCGTTGTTCTCGATGGTGCGGCCGATCTTGTTGATGACGCCGCCCACCGGGCAGCCCGTGATGAGGATGCGCTTGGCGCCCGCACTGACGGGGCGCTCGCCGGCCTCGTAGGCAATCTGGCGGTCTGCGGCCTTCTGCTCCACCTGGGCGGTGAAGCTCTCGAGGTCAAAGTTGAAGGTGCCGGCAAACATCGTGCTCATGAGCTCGACGCCGCCCATCACGGGCGGCTGCTGGGCCTGCAGCTCGAACATCTTGAGCTGGGCGGCGCGCAGGCGGTTGCGGCGGCGGGCCGCCTCGCGCAGGTCGTCGTCGGTGATCATGATGCCGTAGAGCTCCTCGAGGCGCTCCTTGAGCAGGCGGCACTCCTCGCGCCAGCCCTCGCGCTCGTAGGCGCGCTCGCGGCTCTGCGGCAGGTGCAGCACGTGCACGGGCTTGAACTCGCCGAGCAGCTCGAACATCTTCTTCTTGCCGTCGCAGGTGGTCTCGCCAATGATCATGTCGGAGAAGTACGTGAACGGGCATTTCTGCGAGTAGGCAAAGCCATACGTCGACTTGATGAGCGGGCAGAGGTTGGCCGGAAGGACGCGCTCGGCCTCGGGGATGACCTCGTCGGACGTACCGCAGAGGGCCACGCTCGAGGCACCCGCCGCGTCGATGATCTCGAGCGGAGTATAGCTGCACAGATAACCCACGATGCGGTTGCCCGCCTGCTTGAAGTCCTTGACGCGAATGAAGCTCGCCTTGCGCTGCTCGTTGAACTCCTCGAACGTGCGCGGCAGTTCCTGAACCTGGGTCATATGCGTTCCTCTCCCTAGCGCGTGGGCCAAGCTTGCCTCCCCGCGGCGCTTACCCAATGTATGCAAGCCTAACAATGAGTGAGCCGTTATAGCCGCGCGCCTACAACATATTCGCCAGACGGCACATTGGAACAATAGTCCACGGAGACCTATTGTCCCAGTTTTGCTGCATTATTTTATGTCCGAGAATAGCGCGAGAAGGTCGCAGAGCCTCATGACAGGCTCCTCTTCCCCTCCACCGTTATCCGCGAATTACACAACGCCCGCGACAAATGACAAAAGGATCAGAGCCCTTTGTCACCCCGCTCCCAGGTAGGAATTGGCCTCGCGGCGCGTGTCTTGGCACGACAGCCGGGCTTACGGACGCTCCCCCGTGTCCTCGGGGTCCTTCGGGGAGTCCTTCTTGTACGAGCCGTCTTTCAGAGCCTGCCTGACTCCCGAGCGCACAGCACTCCTCACGACAAAGTAGAGAGGAATGAGAAGCAGCAGCCACGGCGCCATCGTAAGGAGGAGCGACTGCGAAACAACGATCAGCTCATCTGGAATCATGACGTCCCCCATATACTTGAGACTGGCTTATGCACAGCATACGGCACGCCGCCCAATCGAGTGGGGACTATCCGTTGAATTACTCGCCAGTAGCCACAGCCGCGATTGAGACATCTGACAGCGCCCCAGCCATCGACGCACGCAAAAGAGGGGCGGGAGGAAACGTTCCTCCCGCCCCGGGCGGCATGCTATGGGTCGCAAGCTCGCAACGTCAAAGCCCTACAGCTCGACGAGCTCGCCCGTCTCGGCGGCGCGCTTCACGGCGTTGAGGGCGCGCAGCGTCTTGACGTTGTCGGCCGGCGTCACGACGGGGGCCTCCTCGCCGCGGACGACGCGCACGAAGTGCTTGAGCTGCATCTTGTGCGGCAGGGCCGGGTCAACGGCGGGCTGCTCCATCTGCAGCGGCTTGTGCCAGCTGGAGTCGCCGTCATAGCTCATGACCTGCAGACGCGGCAGCGACAGGGCACCCTTGGTACCGCCGATGAAGTAGGCGTCGGCGTCGAACGGACGGTACTGCGGGTCCTCTCGAGCGGTGGCCTCCCAGTTCCAGGGGCTGGCCGTAGCATCGGAGATGGTCATCGAGGCGAGCGAGCCGTCGGCGAAGCGCACGTTCACAACGGCGGAGTCCTCGGTCTCGAAGCCACGGGCGGCGCTCGACTGCATGCCCTGGATGGCAACGGGCTCGCCCAGCAGGTAGCGGAGCAGGTCGACGTCGTGGACGAGGTTCACCAGGATGGGGCCGGCGCCCTTCTTGCGGCGCCACTCGACGTCGAAGTACTCGTCGTTCTTGTAGATCATGTAGTGGAATGAGGAGACGGTGAGCTTGCCCAGCGCGCCGCTCTCGATGATCTGCTTGGCCTTGTTGACGAACGGGTTGTGGCGACGGTGCTGGCCCACGAGAACGGGCACGCCGGCGGCTTCGGCCTCGGCGGCGAAGGCCTCGGCGTCCTCGAGGTTGTCGGAGATGGGCTTCTCAACCAGCGGGACGATGTTGCGCTTGATGGCTTCGCGGGCAACGGAGAGGTGCAGGCCGTTGGGCGTGGCGATGATGACGGCCTCAGGGCTCACCTCGTCCATCATCTGCGCGGGGTCGGTGAAGAAGGGTACGCCGGCGGCGTCGGCAGTGGCGCGGGCGCCCTCGAAGGCATCGGCGATGGCGACGAGCTCGGCCTCGGGCTCCTCGGTCACGAAACGGATGTGGTTGCGGCCCATGGCACCGGCGCCGATGACGGCAATGCGGACGGGATTGGACATGGATGCCTCCTTAAGCATCGTACGGTGCCGCGAGCTCATGCGCCCGCGGCACCGGTTACCTGCGGGGGTCGGCCGAGGGGCTATCGGCCGACCGGGGAGAGAGTGCGTGCATACCCGAGCGGGAGGTGCGAACACGGGCACGCGGAATGGAACGGGGCAAGCCCTAGGCCTGGGCCTTCTTCTTGCTGTCGGAGACCATCATGTAGACGGTGAGGGCAACGGCCACGGCGGCGATGACGATGGCGCCGTAGAAGGACTGCTGATAGGCGGCGTTGCCGGCCTCGGCATGGTACAGCACGGCGGTGATGGGCTGGCTGATCCAGGTGGAGGCTGCGTAACCCAGGAACATGATGCCGTAGTTGACGCCCAGGTTGGAGGTGCCGAAGGCGCCACCGGTCAGCGGCGGGTAGATGACGAGCAGGGCGCCAAAGCTAAAGCCAAGCAGGGCGAGCGCCACGAAGAACATGGCCTGCGTGAAGCTCATCGACATGATGACGAGGGCAACGATGGTCACGACGAGGCTCACGAGCAGGGACTTGTAGGCGCCAATCTTGTCGATGATCTGGCCAAAGGAGAGGCGGCCGACGAGGTTCGCGCAGGTGTTCACCGTGACGACGAGGCCACCCAGGGCCACCGCGGCGGCGGAGTTGGGGTCGTCGAAGAGCTGCACGGCGCTGATCGAGGCAACCTTGCCAACGAGCAGGGTGCCGGCGGTGGCAGCGAAGGCGAAGGTCACGATGAGGACCCAGAAGCGCGGGGTCTTGACCATCTCGCCGGGGGTGAGGTCACCAAAGGTGCCGGCGTGGGCGCCGGCGGCGGGGGCAACGTAGCCCTCGGGCAGCCAACCGGCCTTCGGGGCCTTGAGGAACAGGGCCGAGACGAGAATCATCACGAAGAAGATGACGCCCAGGGCCTTGAGGGCGCCAAAGATGCCCAGGCTGGGAATCAGCAGCGAGGCGAGCACCGGCGACAGCACGGCGGGGCCAGCCGTCGAGGCGGCCAGGGTGATGCCGGAGGCGAGGCCCTTCTTGTCGATAAACCACTTCTGGCCCGTGGTGAGGGCGGGGTTGTAGCCCAAGCCGTTGCCGATGGCAGCGACGACGGAGAACCACAGGTAGAACTGCCACGGGGCGGTCACGGTGCCAGACATAAACCAGCCCACGCCGTAGCAGACGGCGGCGGCAATGACGACGTTGCGCGGGCCGATCTTGTCGGAGATGCGGCCGGCGAAGATGCCGGTGACGGCCATGATCGTTTGGAAGACGGGGAAGGCCCAGGTGAGGGCACCCGACCAGTCGGGGTAGACGGCGAGCAGGTTCTTGCTCACGACGGAGTACAGGGCGATGGAGCTGATGAAGAACATGGTGACGCAGGCGGCGGTGAGGACGACGCCACGACCCTTGTTGGAGTTCTCGGAAGCCATTCGAGCCTTTCTGATCTGATTAGCGAAGATGGGACAAATTAGCCCGGAGCAATTTCGTCCCACGTTTCCTGCGGTTTGGGACGATAAAGCTCCGGGCTATATCGTCCCAAGGGGCAAAGAGCCTACTGGTCGGACGGGGTCTTGACGCCGGCCTCGTCGGTCCACAGGTCAACGCCGCGGCCCTTGAGGTAGTTCTCGGCGAAGGCGCGGCGGCCGCCGGGCTTGGCGGTGAGGTCGCCCATCATGTTGGAGAAGCCGCCGTCGACCTTGATGGCGTCGCCCGTGGTGAAGTCGGAGCGGGTGGAGGCCAGGAACATGACGGCGTTGGCGATGTCGGATACCTCGCCGATGCGACGCGTGGCGATGAGTCGGCTGCGGCTCTTCTCGACCTCGGGGTCGGCGTAGAAGCTCGCGCTCATCGGCGTCTTCACGAAGCACGGCTCGACGCAGTTGGAGCGCACGCCGTAGGGGCCCCACTCGGCGGCGAGCATCTTGGAGAGCATGTTGACGCCGGCCTTGGTGGAGCTGTAAACGCCGGAGAAGGTCTCGGGCGAGTGGCTGGCGACCGTGGAGATGTGCACGAGGCGGCCACGGCCGGCCTTGATCATCTCGCGGCCAAAACGCTGCGAGGTGATGAAGTAGCCGGTGAGGTTGACGTTGATGACGTCGTTCCAGTCGGACAGCGGCAGGTCCTCCATCGGCGCGAAGCGCAGGATGCCGGCGGTGTTGACGAGCACGTCGACGCGGCCAAAGGCGGCGATCGTGGCGTCGACGGCAGCCTGGACCTCGTCCTCGCTGCAGGCGTTCATGCGGAAGCCCTCGGCGTGGATGCCAAACTCCTCGGACAGCGCCGTGGCGGCCTCCTTGACCTTCTCCTCGTCGAGGTCGAGCAGCACGATGTTCGCGCCGTTGCGGGCGAACTCGCGGCAGATCTCGACGCCCATGCCACCGAGCGCTCCGGTGACGGCGCAGACCTCGCCCTCGAGGTTAAGCCAGTTGTTCATACGTTTCCTCCTCTTTCGCGCCCGCGCGTACGCCAGCCCCCTGGCCCGCCCGCGGGCGGGGACATGCGTCCCACCCATACAAAAGACGAGATAAACGCTACCGAGACAAACCTCGCGCGTGAATTACTCAATTGTTAGAATTGTGATAACCACAGGTTTATACCATGCGTGAGCTGCGCCTTTATTGCACCATTGGAGGCATTCGTGTACGACAGAAGACTTGACCCCATCGTTGCCGCCGCAAGCCTCGGGAGCTTCTCGAGGGCGGCCGAGCGCCTGTGCATCTCGACCCCGGCGCTCGTGAAGCAGGTCTCTGGCTTCGAGGCCGAGCATGGCGTGACCCTGTTCGAGCGCTCCCACGCGGGCGTGCGCACCACGCCGGCGGGCGCGCGCCTCGTCGAGGACGCCCGCGAGATCATGCGCCGCAGCGAGGCGGCCCTGCGGCGCGCCCGCGAGGTCGACAGCGGCGGCGAGGCCGTGCGCCTGGGCGTGTCGCTCATGTGCCCGGGGCGCAACACCCTCTCGATGTGGCCAAGCGTGCAGCAGCGCGAGAGCGGCCTACGCCTCGAGATCGTGACCGTGGGAGACCTCTACGACCCCCGCACGAGCGTCATGACGCGCCTGGGCGAGGAGGTCGACGTGGTTCAGTCGAGCTACTCGACGTTTCGCTGGGGCGGCTCGTGCCGCCTTCTGCCGCTGTTCACGACGCCCTTCAAAATCGACGTGCCGCGCACCCACGTGCTCGCAGACCGCAAGCGCCTCACGCTCGACGACCTCGACGGCATGAGCATCCACATCCTGCGCCACGGCAACGACGCCACCGACCAGCTGTGCGACCTTCTCGCCATCGACCGCGACGTACGCGTCATCGAGGCCGACAGCTTTGACTTTGCCCTGTTCAACGAGGCGGAGGAGCACGGCGACGGCGTGCTCACGAGCGGCGCGTGGTCCGAGGTGCACCCCGGCTTTGTGGGCATCCCGCTCGACTGCGGCATCCAGGTGCCGTGCTCTCTGTGCTACCCGCCCAACCCCACCCCGCAGGTGGCCCGCTTCGTCGCCGCGATGGAGCGCGTCGTGGCCGAGCAGGACTAGCAACCCGCCCATGCCAGGGAGGCGAGTCGTAGGCACACGAACCGCGCCGGCGCTCGCCCCACACCGCCCACACTTCCCTAGCACTCCCGCCCTGCGCTATGATGGTTCGCCGGCGCCGCCAAGGAGCGCCCGCGCTGTTCGGTTCCGATATCCAGCGCGTTACAAGCTAAAACCAAAGGAGAAGACATGTTCCGCCGTACCCTTGAGGACTACAAGGTCCTGCTGCGCAGCATCCCGTCTGCCACCGTCACCTGCTTCGTGGTGAGCGTCATCCTAATGAACCTGCTCGCGAACAAGGAGCTCATCAGCCTCCCGTGGCTCGCGCTCGACTGCGGCTTCACCCTCTCGTGGGTGTCGTTCCTGTGCATGGACATGATCTGCAAGCGCTTCGGGCCCAAGGCGTCCGTCAGGGTGTCGCTGCTCGCCCTTA
>UQSV01000061.1 GCA_900543875.1 uncultured Coriobacteriaceae bacterium
GCAAATAGGAGCGCCATGGTGTGGCCCGCACCGCGCTCGGGTTGCGCGCTAGAGGCCAGCGGCAACGTTGGTCGTAGATAAATGGTCGTCCACGACAGAACCCGGCTCACAGGCCCACCTCGCACTGCCTAACACGAATGCCCCGCAGCTCACGCGCAGCTGCGGGGCATTTTTTGTGCGATAAGGGCCCGCGAGCCCGCACGGTGGCGGGAGCCGGAAGGTGCCATCGGTTTTTCACGTCCACGAGGCTCGAAACGTGCGTAACCGATGGCCCTGTGGGCGAGACGTGCGCAACCGATGGCACACCACCCCAAGAAGCGACAGCGCGCTTCCCTACAGGCGCACGATGCGGGTACCATGAACCTCGCTCACGCCAACGCTCCCTGCGATGGCCTCGGCATTCTCCCAGGTGATGCCGGCCCCGGGCAGAATCGTGATGCGCCCGTCAGCACGCGCGACAAACTCGCGCAGACGCGCCACGTTGTCCTCGATGCGCGTGCCCGCCACGCCGCCGTGCGTGAGAATGCGCGTGACGCCCTGCTCGGCAAGCCAATCGATGGCCTCGAGCTGGCGCTGCGGCGCAATCTCGTCGAACGCCATGTGGAAGGTAATCTGCGCGGGCACGCCGCGGCGCTTCTCGGCCTCACGTACGCGCGCAATAAGTCGCAGCGTAGCGGCCCTGTCGAGCTCTCCGCCGCGGGCGCAGCCAAACACGACGCCCGTAGCCCCCGCATAGAGGGAGCAGTCGATGTCGTCCTCCATCATGAGAAGCTCGTCGTCGGTGTAGGCAAAGTTGCCACCACGGGGACGCACCATGGCCATGACGTCGACGCCACGGCCGACGCAGCAGCGCACGACCCCGCGAATAACGCCCAGCGAGGGCGACGTGCCGCCCTTGGCAAGGTTGTCGCACAGCTCGATGCGGCGAGCGCCCGCCGCGATCGCCGCAGGCACAAGCTCCACGTTCTCGGCGCAGAACTCTCGTGTCAGGTCAGTCATTGTTTCCTCCGGGAAATCGGCATCAAAGAGGGACACTTCCTCACCGCTCAAGCATATGACAAAGGGCCCGTCCCCGCTGTCATGCCGGCCCGGCTCACCCCAACCCCAACTCAACAAAGAGCGGGCCCACAGCCATGAGAGCTGCGGGCCCGCCAGTCAATGCGAATGTATGACGCCCAAACTAGTCGAGGTCATCGACGTCAACGCCGCTCATGGGCATGGCGGCCGGTGACAGCTGCGTGGCGTCGGCGTCGGCCATGGGAGCGGGAGCCGGGGCGACAACGGCGGCGGCAGCGGCGGAGCCAGTGGGCAGGCTCACCGAGAGCTGCTGGGAGAAGGCGTTGTCGGCGTCGTCCATGAAGTGCTGGAGCAGCGCCTTGTACTGGTCG
Organism: uncultured Coriobacteriaceae bacterium; assembly: GCA_900543875.1. Lineage (GTDB taxonomy): Bacteria > Actinomycetota > Coriobacteriia > Coriobacteriales > Atopobiaceae > Parolsenella. The sequence continues at coordinate 1,389 of UQSV01000061.1, forward strand.
CGGAACTCCTCGCGGGAGGCCTTGAGGCGGTCCATCTCGTCGAGCTCGCTCTGCTTCTCGGCAAGGGCCTGGCGGATGACCTCGCGGGCCTTCTGGTCGGCGTCATTACGGATCTTCTCGGCGTTGTCGCGGGCATCGGCCACGATCTTGTCGGCAGACTGCTGGGCCACGATGAGAACCTTGGAGATCTGGCTCTCGGACGCGGACGTGGCAACCGGGGCCTCAGCCACGGGGGCGGCGGCAGAGGGCTGGTTCTGGAGCTGGGCAACCTGGGCCTGGGCGGCGGCAAGCTGCTGCTCGGAGGCGTTCAAGCGGTTCTTGAGGTCGGCGATCTTCTGCAGCATCGCGTCAACTTCGCCGGACAGACGCTCGAGGAAGTTGTCGACCTCGTCGGTGTCATAGCCGTGCTTGGAGGGAGAGAAGGTGAGCTGGTCGATTTCAGAGGGTGTGATTGCCATTCTGGGTCCCTTTCAGTTCTGGGGCAAGCGCCCCGGTAACGCGATACGCATATAATCAAGTATAGCGCGACTGCCCGCCGGGGAACCCCTCCCCCACATCCAACACATGGGGTGGAGAAAACCCGCGGCAGGCGGCCGGGCTCAAACGATGCAACGTGGCCGAGAAATGCGCAGCGGTGTTGGCGGCAGCTCTCGCGGCACTGCTCAAACGCGCCATTGGTCTGTTACGTCCAACGCCTCTCAAACGTGCAAAACCGATGGCTGAGAAGCGCCGGCGGCAGGTTGCCATTGGTCTGTCACGTCCGACGCCTCCCAAACGTGCAAAACCGATGGGCGAGCAGCGCCAAAGCCAGGCGCGAACCACAAGCCACTACAGCACGCCCAGCACTACGTAGTACAGCAGGCGCTCGCCAATCGACAGCACGAACAGCGCGATGACCGGCGAGAAGTCCAGCCCGCCCATGGGCGGAATGAAGCGGCGGAACAGGTTCATGTACGGGCTCACGATGCGGTCGATCACCACGGCAATGTCATAGACGAGGCTTCCCTCGCGAAGCGGGAACCAGCTCATGAAGCACCAGATGATGACGAGCCACTCGTAGAAGTTCACGAGGGCGGAGATGGCACGAAGTACGGGATAGAGACTCATTACCTAGCCTTTCGCAAGCTCGGCGGTGCGGGCAAGGGCGGCGTCGACGGCGTCGTAGCAAGCCTGCGTGAGCGCCGGCTCGAGCTCGTAGAGGGCCGCGGCGGTAGTGCCGCCCGGGGAGGTCACGGCCTCCATGTAGGCGCGCGGATGCTCGCCGCTGCGGGCAAGCGAGGCGGCGACGCCGAGCATCGTGGCGTTGACCATTTCGCGGGCATCGGCGGCGCGCAGGCCGCTGCGGATGCCGGCGCGCGTGAGGGCGTCGACCATGAGGGCGAAGTAGGCAGGCGCGCAGCCCACCACGGCGCCCTCGGCATCGAGCTGGTCCTCGCGCATGACCTTGGCGGAGCCCAGCGCGGAGAAGAGCTGCTGCACAAGCGCCACGTCGACCGACGTCGCAGACGAGCCGCCGCAGATGGCAGAGGCACCGGAGCGCACCGAGACCGGCAGGTTGGGCATGACGCGCACGACGCGCGAGCCCGTCAGCGCTTCCTCGAGGGTGGCGATGGTGACGCCCGCGGCGATCGAGACCACGAGGCGGCCCTTGAGCGCATCGGCGCACGACGACAACACGCCGCTCAGTACCTGCGGCTTCACCGCAAGCACCACGGCATCGGGGTTGGCCGCGAGCAGCGCATCGGCATCGGCAAAGGTCTGGATGCCGCAGTCGTTGGCGAGCGCCTCGAGCTTGTAGGCGTTGTGATCGCAGGCAAGCACGCGTTCGCCCGGAAGCGCGCCGCTCTGGACGAGGCCGCGGGCGATGGCGCCACCCATGGAGCCCGCGCCGATGACGCCCACGGTGAACTGCGCGAGGTACTTCTCGATGTCAGTCATGGTGTCCCCCTTACACAGCGTGGCGGCCACGGGGCCGCCACGTCAAATAGAACATTGCGAATTGCAGCTGGCTAGTCGATGAGGCCATCGGCGCGTAGCTTGCGGGTGTCGGAATCTGCGAGCTCGACGCCCTTGGGCAGCACGACGAACACACGGTCTCCCAGCTCCTCGACGGCGCCGTCGATGCCGCAGGCAAGGCCAAAGCTGAAGTCGAGGATGCGCTTGGCAACGTCGATCTTGAGGTTCTTGAACGACAGCACCACCGGCTGGTTGGTGCGCACGCGACGCACGACCATCTGAACGTCGTCGTAGCTCGTGGGCTTGAGCACGTAGGCGGGAAGCTTACCGCTCGTGACGCGCGGCACGGCCGTGAGGCCCACGTCGCCGGGCGTGTTGCCCGTGGCGCCAAAGACGCCGGGCTGTGTCATGGGCGGCACGTAGGAACCGGTGTCGGAGACGGGCTGCGGGTCGAAGTCGCGCGGGGCGTCCGCCTCGCGGCGCCAGTCGTCGTCGGCAGCGCGGTAGGCGCCGTCGGAGTACGAGTTGACCGTGGAGTAGCTCTCGGTGGCGGCACTGGGCAGCTCGTCGCCCGAGAGGTGACGGCCCGAGCGTGTGAAGACGTTCACGCTGTCGGCGTCAGGGCGAGCGGGGTTGCCAAGAAGGCCGGTCGTGCGCACCTGCTCCTGCTGGGCCGGGGCGTCGTCGTAGTACTGGCCGTCGTCGTAGCCGTTGTCATAGCCGCCGTCGTCGTAGCCGTTGTCATAGCCGCCGTCGTCGTAGTAGTCGTCGCGGGGCTGGAGCTTGTTCTTAATGTTGTCGAGAAATCCCATGATGTCCCCAAGTCCTGTGAGGGCGCGAGCGCCCCAACCAGACGACCCCTAGGCGAGGTCGTACTCGGCAGAAAACACTATCCGTCCCAGTCTAACGAGGGTGGAGCCCTCCTCGACCGCGATTTCGAAATCATCGCTCATTCCGCAGGAGAGCGTGGGCAGCGCAAGGCCCGTGATGCCGCGCAGCTCCTCGCGAAGCTCGCGCGCACCGGCGAAGGTACGGCGCGCCGCGTCGGCGTCGTGGGCAGGGGCCATGCACATGACGCCCTCGATGGAGAGCGCCGGCAGCGCGAGCAGCTCGTCTGCCGCGGCGCGCACCTCGTCGGGGGCAAAGCCGCCCTTAGACTGCTCGCCCGAGACGTTGCACTCGAGCAGCACCGGTACGGTGAGGCCCGCGCGCTCCGCACGGCTCGAGACGGCCTGGGCAAGGGTCAGGCTCGAGATCGACTGCACGAGCGAGGCACGGCCCAGCACGGCGTTGATCTTGTTCTTCTGCAGGTTGCCGATCATGTCGAAGCGTGGCGCCTCGATCCCCGCGGCGGCAAAGACGTCGAGCTTGCGCACGAGCTCCTGCGGGCGGTTCTCGGCAAAGCTCGTATAGCCGGCGCGCATGGCGGCGAGCACCTCGGCGGGTCCCACCGTCTTGGAGACGGCGTCGAGCGTCACCTCTGACGCGCTGCGGCCGCTGCGCGCGCAGGCGGCCTCGAGGCGCGCGAGAATAGCGGCGCGGCGCTCGCGCATGAAGGCGAGGTAGGCCTCGTCGACCTCGATGGTCGCGGGCGCAGGCACGCCGGTATCGAGGTCGCTACTGCTCATCGGCCTCATCGCCCGCACTCCTGGCGACGTCGTCTGCGGCGCCATCGTCGTCGACGGCAGACTCGAGCATGACCTCGGGAATCTGCTGGGCCAGCTGCTCGTCGAGGTCGCGCTCCTGGGCAAAGCCGGCACCGCGGGTAGCGTACATCTCCTGCAGGTCGTCGTCGTCGAGGCCGCGCAGGTCATCGAGACTACGGCGCTTGCCGGTGAGCAGGAAGACAAGTCTCTCGCCCACCTCGACGGCGTTGTCGGAGATGCGCTCGAGCATGCGCGAGGCCATGATCACGCGGCTCGCGGCATCCATGTCGTCATCGGGGCCGAGGGTGGCCAGCGAGCGGAAGAACTGCTTGTAGAGCTCGTCGACAGGCTCGTCGAGCACGGGCAGCGAAGCGGCGAGGCGCAGGTCGTCCTCGACGATGGCCATGACGCAGTTCGACAGCACGCGGTAGACGAGGTGCCCCTCGCTCGCGAGCAGGTCAATGAGCTGGCCGGGCACCGCGCGACCGGCGCAGCGCTTTGCCGTCTTTGCGATGTTGCGCACGTGGTTGGACATGCGCGCCAGGTTGAAGTTGGCGTAGATCACGAACTGGATGAGGCGCAGGTCGCTCGCGACGGGCTGCTGCGTGGCGATGAGCAGGAACGCCTTCTGCTCGAGCGCGGCGCAGCGGGCGTCCATCTCGCGCGTGGTGGCCTTGACGGCCTTGGCCTTCTCCTTGTCGCCCTCGGACAGGGCGTCGACGGCGTCGTGCAGCGCCAGGTCGATGTTGGCGTAGATCGAGACGAGCTCCTGGCGCATCTCGGTGAGCTGGCGATTGAACGTCTCTCTCATGCGTGACTCCTTTGCGGTGCTGGTCGCTTGGTGGGCGATGGGGCTTAGGTCCGCATCAGCCGAAGCGGCCGGTGATGTAGTCCTCGGTGCGTTGGTCTGCTGGCGAGCTGAAAATCTCGTTGGTGTCGCCGTACTCGATGAGGCCGGCGGGCTCGCCCGCGTGCTCCTGCAGGAAGAAGGCCGTGTAGTCGGAGACGCGCGCGGCCTGCTGCATGCTGTGGGTCACGATGACGATGGTCATCTCGCTCGAGAGCTCGGCCATGAGGTCCTCGACGCGCTGGACGCTCGTGGGGTCGATGGCGCTGCAGGGCTCGTCCATGAGCAGGACGTCGGGCTGCACGGCCAGGGTGCGCGCGATGCAGAGGCGCTGCTGCTGGCCGCCGGAGAGCGCGAGGCCGTTCTTGTCGAGCTGATCGGCGACCTCCTTCCAGAGGTTCGAGCGCTTGAGCGACTCCTCGACGATGCCGTCGAGCTCGCTCTTGCTGTTGACGCCCAGAAGACGCGGGCCAAAGGCCACGTTCTCGTAGATCGACTTGGGGAACGGGTTGGGCTGCTGGAAGATCATGCCCACGCGGCGGCGCAGGTCGACGGGGTCGACGCCCTCGGCATAGATATCGGAGCCGTCGAAGGACATGAGGCCAGCGGTGTGCGTGCCCTCGATGAGGTCGTTCATGCGGTTGAGGCAGCGCAGAAACGTCGACTTGCCGCAGCCAGACGGGCCGATGAAGGCCGTGATCTTGTTGGGCGCGAGGTCCATCGTGACGCCGGAGAGCGCGTGGAAGTCGCCGTACCAGAAGTCGAAGTTCTCGACGTGGATGCCCGTATCGCCGTTGTTGGGCGCGTGTCGGTAGACGGTCATGCTAGTTTCCCTTCGCCTTCGACGCAGACCTGCGCGAGATGTAGCGCGCGAACAGGTTGAACGCCAAGATCATGAGCATGAGCAGCAGGGCGGTGCCGTAGGCGGCCTGCATGTTGATGCCCTCGTTTGCCAGCTGGTAGAGGTGAATCGTCATGGGACGGCCCGAGTCGAGCGGGGTGAGCGGCAGGTTGATGGCCTGGCCCATGGTGTAGAGCACGACGGCCGTCTCGCCGATGGCGCGACCGATGGCAAGCACGATGCCCGTGGCGATGCGCGGGAAGGCGCTGGGCAGGACAATCTTGGAGACGACCTGCCACTTGGTGGCACCCAGGCCATAGGCGCCCCAACGGATGTAGCGGGGTACGGCGCGGATGGCCTCCTCGGTGGTACGCATGACGATGGGCAGCATCATGAGGGCGAGCGCGAGGGCGGCCGAGAGCATCGACAGGCCAAGGCCCATCGCCTCGACGAACATCGCGTAGCCAAAGAGGCCCATGACAATCGACGGTACCGACGAGAGGGTGTCGGCCGCATAGCGGATGAAGGTCACGAGACGTCCCTGCTTGGCGTACTCGGCCAGGTAGACGGCTGCGAGCACCGCGATGGGCGTGCAGATGAGCATGGCGAGCGCCGTGACGTAGAGCGTCGAGACAATCGTGGGGAAGATGCCGCCCTCGGCGTTGACGCCGTGGGGCCAGCCAAAGATGAAGTCGAGCGACATCACGGGCATACCGTTCACGGCCACGAAGGCGATGATCATGACGAGCACGGCGGCGGTGACGACGCCGGCGGCGCGGAACACACCGATCATGACGTCGTTTGTGCGGTTCTTGTTCTTGCTGGCACCGGGCTTGGCACCCTGGGCGAGCAGGCGCTTGATGCGCGCGCGGCTGCCCTCGCTCACCTGCGTGACGGTGCCGGTGACGGGCGTCACGTCATCTGCGGTGAGGGTGGCCTGTGGGGCGTGCTCGGTGGGCTGCTCGGCGTGGTCGAAGTTGACGCCGCCGGCGACGACGGCGCGGTCGGCCGCCTTGGCGCGGCGGTGGCGCGAGTGGCCACGGCCGCTCTCGCGCGCGCTCGACAGGAAGCGCACGATGCCCACGAGGGCGGCGGAGATGATGAACAGCACGGCGCCCATGCCAAACAGGGCGCTGCGGTGCAGGCCCGACGAGTAGCCCATGTCGAGAGCGATCTGGCTCGTGAGCGTCGACAGCGGGCTCGCAATGCCGCCGGGAATGACCGGGGCGTTGCCCACGACCATGAGCACAGCCATGGTCTCGCCGATAGCACGGCCCATGCCCAGCACGACGGCGTTGACGATGCCCATCTTGGCGGCGGGCAGCACGACCTTGTAGATCGTCTGCCAGCGGGTGGCGCCCATGGCGAAGCTCGCCTCGCGAATGCCCATGGGGATGGAGCGCAGCGCGTCCATGGTGAGGGTCGTGATCGTGGGAACGATCATGATGGCCAGTACGAGCCACACGGTGAGCGCGCCAAAGCCCAGGCCACCGGTGAGGTTGGCGACGAGCGGACGCAGGATGACGAGGCCAAAGAAGCCGTAGACGACCGAAGGCACACCGGCCAGCAGGTCGACGGCGGTGCTCACGACATTGGCGAGGCGCTTGCCCGCGATCTCGGTGAGGAAGACGGCGCAGCCGACGGCAAGCGGCACGCCAATGGCGAGCGCGCCCACGGTGACAATGCCCGAGCCGGCGAGCAGTGCCAGAATGCCGTAGCTGCCCTCGGTGGGCGCCCACTTGAGGCTGAAGAACTCGCCCAGGCCGATGTCGGTGAGGACCGGAATGGCCTTCCAGAAGGTGAACACGAAGATGAGCACGACCGCGAGAACCGCCACGCACGCGCAGGTGAGGAACAGGTTCTTGAGGGCAAGCTCCTTGAGGCGGGTCGACTTAGAGACCTGCTTGAGGTTCGAGCTGGCTACGCTCTCCTCCATCTCTTCGCTCATGGGCTCACTTCCCCTCTTCGGTAGCAGCGGACTTGTGAGCGGGGATGTAGCCCGCGTCGCGGATGACCTGATCCATGTCGTCGGACAGGACGTAGGAGATGTAGCCGTAGGCCTCGCCCTGCGGGTCACCGTTGGTGAAGAAGTAGAGGTCGCGCGAGATGGGGTAGGCGCCGCTCTCGACGTTGTCCTCGGTGGCGTCGACGCCGTCGATGGCCACGGACTTGACCGAGGTGGTGGCGTAGTCGCTCTCGACGAAGCCGATGGAGATGTAGCCGATGGCGCCCGGCGTGCGGCTCACGACGTCGCGCACCTGGCCGGTGCCCGGTAGGACCGCGGCCGAGCGGTCGAACTCGACGCCGTCCATGACGAGGGTGCGGAACGCCTCGCGGGTGCCCGACGCCTCGTCGCGGTTCACGACCTGGATAGGCAGGTCGGCGCCGCCAACCTCGCTCCAGTTCGTGATCTTGCCGGCGTAGATGTCGCGCAGCTGCTCGGTGGTGAGGTTCGCGACGGGGTTGTCCGGGTTCACGATGACGGCGATGCCGTCATGGGCGATGACCGTGGCGACGAGCTCGTGGCTCGACTCCTCGGCCGTGAGGTTACGGCTCGAGGTGGCGATGTCTGCCGTCCCGTTCGTGACGGCCTCGATGCCCGCCGATGAGCCCAGGCCCGAGACGAGCACCTTCGTGCCGGTCTGCTCCTCATAGCCCTCGGCAGCCATCTCGGCGATGGGAAGGACCGTGGTGGAACCCGCGACCGTCAGCGACTTGGACGAGCCAGAGTCGGCGCAGCCCGCGAGCACGAGGGAACAGGCAAGCGCCAGCATGCAGCCCACTACAGGTAGGCGATGGCAGCGTGACGACCGCATATGCCTCCTTCAGCTCGGTAGGAGTAGAAACGGTCCGTGTTGGAGACCGTCGAGGGGCACGCGTCCAGGATGCGGGCACTATCTAGGCCCACCCGAGTGAGCGCGCACCGGATTGCCGCAGAGAGGTCGAGGTTTCTCTCCGTTTCGGCAGTATGAACAATCGTACCAAACTCATCCTCGAACGTAGCGAGCAGCTCGGCGGAGACCTCGTAGTCGGCGGCAGAGACGTGCGGCCCCACATAGGCGCAGATGTCCGTCGTCTCGCAGGCCGCCTCCTCGGCAAGCACCGCCGCGGCCTTGGCCGAGATGCGCGCAAGCGTGCCGCGCCAGCCGGAGTGCACCACGGCAAACGCCCCGGGCGCCATGAGCACCACGGGCACGCAGTCGGCGAAGCACAGCAGCACCGGCACCCCGGGCACGGTGCAGACGATGGCGTCGGCGCCGGCCTGGGCCTGCGCGCGGGCGGCCGCGAGGGCCTCGGGCGCGGACGAGTCAACGACCACGACGTGGTCGCCATGGACCTGGCGCGGCTCGACGAGGCTC
>UQSV01000062.1 GCA_900543875.1 uncultured Coriobacteriaceae bacterium
TGCCCGCACGAGCCGTCGTTACAGATCTACCTGCACGCAGGCGAGGTCGATGAGGCGCAGCAGGAAGCGAATGCCCTGCAGGTAGGCGCGGCGCGTGATGCGTTCGTCGGTGCCGTGGACGCCCCGGGCGCACTCGTCGTCATCGACCACGAAGGCCGAGAAGCGAATGCAGGCGGGGCAGATGCGCTCGTAGTTGGCCGCGTCGGTGGCGCCAATGACCGTGGAAGGCACGACGCGCACGGGCGTGCGGCCGCCATCCTCGCCGGGCTCGCGGAAGTAGCGGCTGGCCGCCGCGCGCACGTAGGCGAGGCCGGCGCCGCCGGGCTCGGGCGCGTGCGTGGCCTCCGAGCTGCCGGGACCCAGCTCCACCGTGACGCCCAGGTCTGCCACGGCCTCGCGGCAGCGCTCGAGCACGTCTGCGCGCGTGGTGCCCTCGAGCATGCGGAAGTTGACGTTGGCCCACATGTCCTGTGGCATCACGTTGCACGAGGCCGAACCGCCCTCGATTATCGTGGGCGCGCACGTGGTGGTGACGAGTGGGAAGAGCTGTGGGTCCGCAAGGCAGGCGCGGGCCACCTCGTTCGCGCGCTCGTCGACGTCTGCCGCGCAGGCAATGCCCAGCTCGGACAGCGGGCCGCTCGTCATCGCGGGTGCCAGCTCGCGCAGCAGGGCGGCCGAGAGCGGCGTGAGGCGCACGGGCCACTCGATGGCACAGATGCGGGCGATGGCCTGGGACAGCACGCCCAGCGACGTGCCACCAAACGGGTTGGACGAGTGGCCGCCGGCGCTGCTTGCCCGCAGGATGACGTCCGCGTAGCCCTTCTCGGCGAGGTCTGCGTGCATGAGGTGAAAGCCCGGCGCCCCGTACTCGGCCGACGAGACGATGCGGTAGTCGCCCTCGTCCACGAGAAACTCGAGCTCAACGCCGCGGCGCTCGAGCTCCTGCCCCAGCGCGTGGGCGCCAAACTGGTTGGTCTCCTCGTCTTGGCCAAACGCCAGGACGATGGTGCGGCGCAGGCGCCAGCCGTGGGCCAGCGCGTACTCGACGGCCTCGAGGATGCCCGTGACCTGGTCCTTCATGTCGATGGCGCCGCGGCCCCAGACGTAGGTGTCGTCCACGTCGCCCGAGAAGGCGCCGTGGCCCCAGTCGCCCTCGGTGCCGGGTACGACGCTCACCACGTCCTGGTGACCCATGAGCATCATGGGGCGCAGGGACGCGTCGCTGCCCGGGATGGTCACCAGCAGCGAGTAGCCAATGACCTCGGCCTCGCCGGCGGAGAAGACGTGTGGGTATGCCACGCGCATCCAGGTCTGCAGCGCGTCGAAAGCGCCCCAGTCCGTTTGCGCGTCGTCCATGTGGCTCACCGTGGCAAACGAGAGCGCCCGGCCCAACCGCTCGCAGAGGTCCTGCTCGCACAGGTCGGGGTAGTCCGTCTCGTGGTCAAAGAACTGCCAGACGGCCGCGCCGCTGGGGACGGCCTCGGCGGACCCGCTGCCAGCGCCGCCCGCCACCTGTCCGTTCTTCTCGGCTACGCGCGTGGCCGTCAGCGAGGCGCCTACCTGTTCGCTCGCCGCTACGACGGCGCCGCTCACGCGCCGGCTCCGGCCATGGCCTCGGAGTCGTCGAGGTAGCGCGAGAGGAACGCGCGCGTGCGCTCGTGCTCGGGTGCGCCAAAGATCTTGTCGGGAGAGCCCTGCTCGAGCACCACGCCCTGGTCCATGAAGACCACGCGGTCGCTCACGGTGCGGGCAAAGGCCATCTCGTGCGTGACCACCACCATGGTCATGCCCTCGCCCGCGAGCTTGCGCATGACCTCGAGCACCTCGCCCACGATCTCGGGGTCAAGGGCGCTCGTGGGCTCGTCGAACAGCATGATCTGCGGGTTCATGCACAGCGCGCGGGCAATGGCCACGCGCTGCTTCTGGCCGCCGGACAGGCGCGTCACGTCGGCGTTGGCAAACTTGGCGAGTCCCACGCTCTCGAGGTGCCTCAGGGCGGTCTTCTCGGCCTCCTCCTTGGAGCGCTTCTTGAGCGTCACGGGCGCGAGCGTACAGTTGTCGAGCACGTTCATGTTGTTGAAGAGGTTGAAGCCCTGGAACACCATGCCGATCTTCTCGCGCAGGGCGTTCACGTTGGTGCGGTCGGCCGTGAGGTCGGTGTCGTGGAACCACACGTGGCCCGAGTCGGGCGTCTCGAGCAGGTTGAGGCAGCGCAGCAGGGTCGACTTGCCCGAGCCCGAGGCGCCGATGATCGTCACGACCTCGCCCGGCATGACGGACAGGTTGATGCCCTTGAGCACCTCGAGCTGGCCAAACGACTTGCGCAGGTCCTCAACGCGGATGAGGGCCTCGCTCTTGGCGGGGGCGGTTGCGGAGTGCTCCGCGGTGATGTTCTGGTTGTCCACGGTTCCTCCTAGTTAGAGCTGGGGAGTGTCTTGGTGCCCTGGGCGCCCAGGCGCTTGCCGAAGGCCTCGAGCAGGCGGCTCGCGATGAGCGTGAGGCACAGGTACACGACGAGCGCCACGCAGTAGACCTCCATCTGGCGGTAGTAGATGCCGGCCACGGTAGTGGTGGCGTACATGAGGTCGAACACGCCGATGGCCGAGAGCACCGAGGAGTCCTTGATGTTGATGATGAGCTCGTTGGTGAGCGCGGGGATGGCGTACTTGATGCCCTGCGGGAACACGACCTTGCGCATGGCCTGCCACTGCGAGAGGCCCAGGCTGCGGGCCGCCTCGGCCTGCCCGGCGTCGACGCTCTCGATGCCGCCGCGCAGCACCTCCATCATGTAGGCGGTGGAGTTGAGCGAGATGGTGACGAGGCCCGCCGTGAACGTGGACCAGATCTGGTTGGCCTGCCCGGCGTCCATGCCAAGGCCGCGCAGGAACGAGAAGCCTGCGAAGTAGATGAGCAGGCCCTGAACCATCATGGGCGTGCCGCGCACCACGGTGCTGTAGACGCGCGAGAAGCCACGGCCCACGCTCTTGAGGAAGCGGATGGCGTCGTTGTCGACGCGGTCCGCCTGCTGGATGCGCAGGAAGCACATGCCCAGCGCCAGGAAGAACGCGATGATCGTGCCAAAGGTGGCAAGCGCGATGGTGATGCCAATGCCCTGGACAAAGAACTGCCTGCTCTCCCACGTCATGTAGACGAGGCTCGAGAGGAAGTCGCTGGGGTTGGAGTTGGACGCGACGCTCGCGCGCACGAGGTCGGCAAAGCCCAGCACGCCGCGGTCGACGAAGAACAGCAGCGTGCAGGCGACCACCACGTAGGAGCCGACGCGTTCGACGCGCTTGGCGGCCGGGCGGGCGAGGGGAGAGGTGGCGGCGTAGTCGCGCCAGCGCACGAGCTTGTTGAGCAGGGCCACGGCCGAGACGGCGAGCCAGGCCCACAGGACGAGCCACGGCAGGTCCTGGGCGATGCCCAGGGGCGCCAGCGCGCTCATGGGCGTGGGCGCCTGCTGCGAGAACCACAGGCCCACGGCCGCGATCGCGCTCGTGCCAAGGAAGACGTAACGGTGGTCGGCCGCGCAGAAGGAGGCCAGACGCTTGAGTGACTTCATGGGGCTCCCTCCCTATTCCGGCTGGCGGTCGAGGCAGGCCTGCCACATGGCGCTGCGCTCATCCTCGCTCACGCCGTCGACGACCTCGTTGATGATGTCGAGCAGCTTGGCCGAGCCCTTGCGCATGCCCACGTTACAGGCGACGTCCTGCTGGAAGCCCTCGCCCTCGGCAAAGCGGACGGGCACGATGCCGGGGTTCTGCTTCATGTAGCCCTCCTCGTTCTCGGTGTTGTAGGTCACCGCGTCGCAGGTGCCCTGCAGCAGGTGGCTGAACACGTTGGGCACCGAGTCGACGGGGGCCTGGTGGATGACGCCGGGGATCTCGTCGATGACGGTGTCGAGCATCGTGTCCTTCTGGCCCAGCACCTGCGCGCCCGAGAAGTCAGACAGCTTGGTGGCGTTCTCGTACTTGGAGCCCTCCTTCACGAACAGGCCAAAGTAGCCCACGAAGTAGGGGTCGGAGAAGTCGACGGACTGGCGGCGCTCGTCGGTGGCGCTCATGCCGGCGATGATGAGGTCGATCTGGCCGTTGTTGAGGGCGTCGATGAGGCCAGAGAAGGTCATCTTCACCGCAACGGGCTCGCCGCCGAGCTTCTCGCACACGAGCTTGGCGAACTGGACGTCGTAGCCGTCGGCGTAGGCGCCGCTCACGTTGTCGACCGGGATGGTGTACTCGCTGGGCTCTGACGTCTGCCAGTTGTAGGGGGCGTAGGCAACCTCCATGCCCACGCGGATCTGCGCCTTGCCAAGGATTTCGTCTGAGCGGTCCTCGCGAGCGTCGCCGGTGCCAGACTCGACGACGGGGATGGTGGAGGGGCGCTGGCAGCCTGCGAGCGCGGGCAGCGCCACGAGCGACCCGGCGCCCAGCGCGGTGCGCAGGAATGCGCGGCGGGTCATGTTGCGGTGAGTGGTCATGCGTGTCCTTTCGAGCGTGCCGGCGCGAGGGGGCGCTCCGGCACCATATGAAGCTCTAACAGGATACGGGTTTGATGGCTCCCGTGCATGCTCGCGCACAAAAGGGTAACGCTGCGGAAATGCCCTTCAGGTTGAGTGCGGGGCCTGCGGCGTCATGCCGCAGGCCCCGCCGGTCGTGCGTCGGCTTTAGTTGTCCTCTGGCCGCTACTCGCTCTTCCTCACGCGAATCGCGTCGCGCACGATGCCGGCGCCCATCACGTAGGTGAGCACGAAGTAGCCACCGTAGGCCGCGAGGAACACCGCGCAGGTGAGTCCCACCGTGCCACCAATCGAGATGTTGCCCATGACCTTCACCAGGTCGATGATCACGTGCAGGGCAACGGACGAGTGAGCCACGCCCACCACCAGCGGAAACACGAAGAACACGGCCTGCTGCGCCAGCACCGAGTGGCGAATCTCGCTCGTCTCGCATCCCAGCTCAGACAGCACGCGGTAGCTGCGCGTGGAGTCGGCCACGCCCGAGAGCTGCTGGATCGTGAGAATCGCGGCGCACGCCACCACGAGCACAAAGCCAATGTAGATGGCCAGGTAGCTGATGAGGCCGCGCATCGAGTTGGACTGCTCGTACATCTCGCTGCGGCGGACGATGGTCTGGCTCCAGTAGCCGCATGGCAGGTCGCCGCCGTCCTGCTCACCAAGGGTGGTGAGGACGAGGCCATCGAAGAAGTCGTCGCCCTGCTTGGTGGTGACGTCTTGGCGGTAGTTGGCGAGCAACGTGCTGAAGGCCAGCGTGTAGTTGGCCTCTGCGAGCACCGCGTCGGGCACGATGACGGTGCCGGGGTTGCTACCCATCGCGGAGTTGCCTAGGGCGCCTGCCTTCGCATCGACCTTGCTCGCAACGGGACGCAGCTCGTGGCCCGCGATTGTAAGCGTCTGGCCCTCGCTCATGAAGTGGTCGTACAGGTCGCTTGCGGTCTCGCCCATGTCGCAGGTGATGAGGTAGCCGTCCTCGCCCAGGCTCACCTGGGGAAGCCCCCGCAGGGAAAGCAGCGCGTTGTACTGGCTCTCAGAGGCAACGTACAGGCCAAAGGTCTCCGAGTTGGTGTAGCCAAAGGCCGCGGGCGTCTCGATGCCCAGCTGCCGGGAGAGCGCAGACGGCGATACCTCGGGCGCGTCCATCGTGTTCGCGGGAATGGGGTAGTACTGGTCGATCTGCACGTGGTCGCCCAAAACCTGGCGCGCATCGAGTTCCTCGGGGGCGCTGGCCTTGTTCGCGCTCTTCTCGGCCATGCCATACGAGCCGTCATCGAGCTTGATGCCCCGCAGGTTGTCGTAGATGTCGAGCGGCCCGCGCGCGAAAGCAAACCCATCGCCGCCAAGCTTCTCGAAGAAGCCGGACAACACGGCCGAGTTGTAGGTGTAGGTGCTCGAGACGTCCACGGGATTGTTGATCTCGAGGTTCTCACTCATGACGCTCGCAATCGACATACCGCAGGTAACGGAGGTAATGGCGAGGAACAGGATCATCGAGATGACGCCCATCGAGAGCGACACGGTGTTCACCTTGGCCGCAAGCTGACGCAGCGTGAACATGTTGAGGCCACGCCAGTAGACGGCTCGCAGGCGCTGTACCAGGGCGAGAAGCGCGCCCGACAGGCCAAAGAACAGCATGATGGTGCCGGCCGTAACCATGCCCGTGGTGATCTCGAACTGCGTCATGCCTTGGTCGAGCTCGTCGCCCACGAGGTCGATGGGAAAGCCGTCGTGCAGCAGGCGCGCGTAGGCCACGCCCACAAGCGCCGCGCCCGCCGCGAACAGCGCAACCGACACCCACGCCTTGCGCATCTTGACCTGCTCGTTCTGGCGGCTTGCGCTCATGAGGCCAATGAGCCGCGTGCGGGCAACAACGCGCAGGTTGAACGCGAGCGTCACCACAAAGATCGTGACGAGGCACGACACCGTGAGACGCAGGGCGTCGAGCGAGAAGAAGAAGTGGAAGGTCGAGATCTGCGCCTTGAACATCGAGGCGGTGAAGAACGTCATGACCCACGAGACGCCCACGCCAAGGAGCAGCCCCAGCACCAGCGCGGCGCCCGAGACGATGGCCGTCTCGAGGGCCATGATAAGGGCCACGCGCCCGCGCGTCATGCCCAGTACCTGGTAGAGGCCAAACTCCTTCTTGCGCCGCTTCATGATGAAGTTGTTGGCGTAGACCATGAGAAAGCCCATGATGGCGGCCAAGAAGTAGGTGAGGCTGCCGAGTGCCTCGCCGAGGAGCTCGGAGAGGCCCTCCATGGGGATGCCGGCGAGGTCTGCCTGCATCGAGACGGTGTTGAACGCGTAGAACACGGCCACGCCCAGGGTGAGCGTGAGCAGGTAGACGAGGTAGTCGCGCCCGGCTCGGCGGACGTTTCCCCAGGCGAGCTTACAGAGCATCGGAGCCGTCACCACCCATCACGGCGACGACCTCCATGATGCGGTCGAAGAACTCGCGGCGGCTCGAGGCGCCGCGGCGCAGCTCGGTGAAGATGCGCCCGTCGCGGATGAACAGCACGCGCTGGGTGTAGCTCGCGGCGAAGCTGTCGTGGGTCACCATGAGGATCGTGGCGCGCGCGCCCTCGTTGAGGCTCTGCATGCTTTCGAGTAGCAGGCGCGCGTTCTTGGAGTCGAGCGCGCCCGTGGGCTCGTCGGCCATGATCACGGCGGGGCGGGTTACGAGGGCGCGGGCCGCGGCAACGCGCTGCTGCTGGCCGCCGGACAGCTGGTAGGGGTACTTGTCGAGCACCTCGTCGATGCCCAGGCGGCGGGCAATCTGCTCCACGCGGGCGAGCGTCTCGCCTGAGGCCGCGCGTGCGATGGTGAGCGGCAGCGCCACGTTCTCGCGCGCCGTGAGGGTGTCGAGCAGGTTGGAGTCCTGAAAGATGAAGCCCAGCTGCTCGCGGCGGAAGCGCGCAAGGTCGCTGCCGCGCATGGCCGTGACGTCGGCCCCGCGCACCAGGACGTGGCCGCTCGTGGCCGTGTCGATGGTCGAGACGCAGTTGAGCAGCGTCGACTTGCCCGAGCCCGAGGCGCCCATGATGCCCACGAACTCGCCCTCGCGCACGTCAAAGCTTACGTCGGCCAGGGCGCGGGTGGTGACGCCCTTGGCCCTGCCCCTGGGGGCATAGATCTTCTGGAGGTGCTGGACCGACAGCACCGTTCCCTGCGGTGCCTGGTGAACGGGGGCGAGCCCCTCTCCCATGGCGTGGCCCGGCTCGTAGTGCATGCCCATGCGCAATCCCTTCTTTCAGACCCGGCGGCAAGGCCGGGTTCGTCTCACTGATTGTCGGGAATAATGGTGGGGCTGGCGCCCGAGAGGTGCCATCGATTTGGCTTACAGTGGGATTACGGTTTTGAAAGGTTGCCGGCCACGCCGGCTAGGGGGAGGGCACGCTCATGGCAGATGGCAAGATTCCCGAGGAGTTCGAGGTCGGAACGCCGGTGCTGGTGTGCCGCTGGAGGCTCTCAGCCGGAGACCTGCCGCTGCTCAACCGCCACATGCGCGCCCTGGGCAAGCGCAGCGTGCTGGGCAAGGGACTCTCGAAGCAGCTGCTGGGCTGGGCCAAGCAGCACATCGAGTGGACGCTTGCCGACGGCACGGCCGAGCACCCCGACGGCGTGCTCATGCTGATGGTCGACGCCGAGGGTCGCGCCGCGATGGCGGCCGGCGACTACGAGCCGCCGGCAGACACGTCGCTCGCGGCGCTGGTCGAGCGCGCGGAGAGCGCCTCGACGGAGGCCTCGCAGACCGACGTCGCGCCCGAGACGCTGTGGGTGTCGCGTGGCAGCGGCCTTGCCGTGGGCATGGCGCCCGGCGAGCACATGAGCGGCGCCACCTCGCTGGTGGGCGACCTCGCCAAGACCCTGGGCATGCCCGTCGAGCGCGACCCGCGCCTGCTGCAGCGCCTGGCCGACGGCTCCGAGCGCCCCGCCGAGGCCTTCCTCGTGTCCGACGAGCACGGCATCGTTCCCGCGAGCGACTGCTCGGGCGAGCTTGCCGAGAAGTTCGCTGGCGGCTGGGACCGCCTCCTCGAGCGCTCCCGCTCCCGCCGCAGGTAGCTTCCGCGGACTGAGCGGGGCGTTTGGTGCTTGCAGACATTCCTTAAGACACAATCTCAAATTGACGACTATTCCGTGCTCATTTGCGGGATAATTAGTTCGCTATGAAGAGATGTCACCCCTTGGCGATCGGGGAAGTCGCCACGGGGTGATTTCGCGTGCTTGGGCATCCGCCAAGGAGGGCGGAGGGCGGCTCTTCTCGCCAAGCCCACGCGTGACCTCGACAAGAAGGAGAGGATATGGCACGTAAGTTCAAGTCTATGGACGGCAACGAGGCTGCTGCTTGGGTCTCGTACGCCTACACCGAGGTGGCGGGCATCTACCCGATCACGCCGTCCAGCCCGATGGCCGACCACGTCGACCAGTGGGCCGCGCAGGGTCTGAAGAACGTCTTTGGCACCCCCGTCAATGTGGTCGAGATGGAGTCTGAGGCTGGCGCCTCCGGCACCGTCCACGGCTCCCTTGGCGCCGGCGCCCTCACGACGACCTACACGGCGTCCCAGGGCCTGCTGCTCATGATCCCGAACATGTACAAGATCGCTGGCGAGGGCCTGCCGGGCGTGTTCCACGTCTCCGCGCGTTGCGTTGCCTCCCACGCGCTCAACATCTTCGGCGACCACTCCGACGTCATGGCCTGCCGCCAGACCGGCTTCGCCATGCTCGCCGAGGGCAACGTCCAGGAGGTCATGGACCTCT
>UQSV01000063.1 GCA_900543875.1 uncultured Coriobacteriaceae bacterium
TAGAGCTGCTTGTGGTCGAGGTAGATCTGGTTGAGGTCCGTGATCTCCAGCTCGCCGCGCGCGGAGGGCTTGAGGGTCTTGGCGTACTCGACGACCTTCTCGTCGTAGATATATAGGCCCGTGGCCACGTAGTTGGTGCGGGCCTCCTCGGGCTTCTCCTCGATGTAATTAACCTTCTTGGTAGCGTGATCGAAGTCGATGACAGCGTAGGACTCGGGGTGCTTGACCTGGTAGCCAAAGACCGTGGCACCCTTCTTGCGGTTGATAGCCTCGGCGAGGTTCTGGTCGAAGCCGGAGCCATAGAAGATGCTATCGGCCAGGATCAGGGCAACGCGGTCACCATCGATGAAGTCCTCGCCGATGAGGAAGGCCTGGGCAATGCCGTCGCGGCTCTCCTGGGCCTTGTACTGGATGTTCATGCCCAACTGGGAGCCATCGCCAAAGTGGGCCTCGTAGGAGGCCATGTCCTGCGGGTTCACGATGAAGAGCACGTCGCGGATGTCGGCTTTCATGAGCGTGGCGAGCGAGTAGTACACGAGCGGCTTGTCATAGATGGGCAGCAGGTGCTTGGAGCCCGAGAACGTCATGGGGTAGAGGTGGGTGCCGAAGCCTCCGGCAAGAACGATGCCCTTCATTGCGATGAGCCTCCTAGGATTGAGTGCATAGGTGCAAGTCTCAGTCGCAAGTATACCGCGAGCGGGACGGGGCTGAGGGGACACCTCGGCACCTCGCCTGTGGTGGGTGCGCGCGGTATACTGAATTCGTATGTGACGTTTTACCAAGGAGGACTCCTACATGTCCGACACCACGAAGCCCGTACGCGTGCGCTTTGCGCCCTCCCCCACCGGCAAGCTCCACGTGGGCGGCGCCCGAACGGCAATCTTCAACTGGGCCTTTGCCCGCGCCAACCACGGCACCTTCATCCTGCGCATCGACGACACGGACCCCACCCGCTCCACCGACGAGAACACGCAGATCATCCTGCGCGCCATGCGCTGGATGGGCCTCGACTGGGACGAGGGTCCCGACGTGGGCGGCGACTTTGGCCCCTACGCCCAGACCGAGCGCCTCGAGATGTACAAGGCCACTGCCAAGAAGCTGTGGGACGAGGGCCGCGCCTACCCCTGCTTCTGCACGCCCGAGCAGCTCGCTGCCGACCGCGAGGCCGCTGCCGCCCGCAAGGACCCCTTCCAGGGCTACCAGCGCCGCTGCCGCAACCTCGACCCTGCCGAGGCCAAGGCCCGCATCGAGGCCGGCGAGCCCTACGTGCTGCGCATCAAGGTTCCCGAGGACCGCGGCGACGTCGTGATCCACGACGCGGTGCACGGCGACGTCACCTTTGACGCCAAGGAGCTCGACGACTTCGTGATCTTCCGCTCCGACGGCACCCCCACCTACAACTTCGCCACCGTCGTCGACGACGCGGCCATGGGCATCACCCACGTCATCCGCGGCGACGACCACCTCTCCAACACCCCGCGCCAGGTCATGGTCTACGAGGCCCTGGGCGCCCCCGTGCCCGTCTTTGCCCACATCTCGATGATCCTGGGCGCAGACGGCAAGAAGCTCTCCAAGCGCCATGGCGCCACGAGCGTCGAGGAGTTCCGCGACGAGGGCTACCTGCCGGATGCCTTCGTGAACTACCTGGCTCTCCTCGGCTGGTCGCCCGACGGCGAGACCACGATCGTCCCGCGCGACGTACTGGCGAGCACCTTCTCGCTCGACCGCGTCTCCAAGAACCCCGCGACCTTTGACCCGGCCAAGCTCGACTGGATCAACGCCGAGTACCTCGCCAACATGTCCGACGAGGACTTTGCCGAGAAGATCATGGTTCCCGAGCTCGTCGAGACCGGCCTCATGGCCGAGAGCGACCGCAGCCAGGACTGGCTGCTCACGCTCGCGAGCGTCGTGAAGCCGCGCACCAAGCACCTGGGCGACGTAGCCGGCATCTGCTCGATGGTGTTTGGCACCGCCGAGACCCTCGCCTACGAGGAGAAGGCCGTCTCCAAGGGCCTCGCCAAGGAGGGCATGGCGGCCGTGCTCGACGCCGCCCACGCCGCCCTCGAGGCCGTCGAGGAGTCCAGCTGGAACGCCGAGGCCATCGATGCCGCGCTCGAGGTCCTGCCCGAGCAGCTCGACGCCAAGAAGCGCCTCGTCTTCCAGGCCATCCGCGCCGCCGAGTGCGGCAACCTCGTGAGCCCGCCGCTGGGCGTTGTCATCGAGCTCGTGGGCAAGGCGGACGCCCTCGCCCGCCTCGAGCGCGCCCGCACGATGGCCCTGTAGCAGGCATCACATATCCCGCACAAAGCGAGCGCCCCGAGCCACATGGTTCGGGGCGCTCGTTTTGTGTTGAAGATCATGCGAAAGCCTCGGGTTGGGCGGCGGCGTAGTAATCCCGATACGTACGGAGCGCTTGGTATGCCACCTCGCAAGAGCCGGAGTCAACGGAGTCGAGGCGCAAAATAAATTGGCCGGCATGGGGCATACCCTGCAAGCCTATGGGTCACAGCTACTTGGAGGCCTTCTTGGTCGAGGAGGAGGCGCCGCCCGTCTTCTTCTTGACGACGTACTTGCCGTGCGAGGTCGTGGGCTTCACGGTGACGGCCCCGCGCTTGGGCGCGCGACGTCCACTGCGGCCCGTCCAGCGCTGGGCGCGATGGTAGATGCTCTCGCGGTGAGAGCTCTTGAGGCCGATCATCGGGAGCGCGGCGAAGGTGGGCAGGAAGAACGTGACCACGCGCCACACGAGAAATCCCGCCGTGGCGGACGAGCCCAGCATGGGGCCAAAGAACAGCGCGAAGCCTCCCTCGGCGCCGCCGGTGCCGCCCGGCAGGGGCACGGCGGTCGAGACGAGCTGGACCATCGAGCCAGCCGCGAGGCAGGTAAGGAAGTCCGCCTCGATGCCAAAAGCGTTCAGGACGAACCACGGGATCATGTAGAGGAATGCGAGCTGCGTCATCGTGATGACGAGGGTGAGCACCATGTCGGGGATGTTGGCGGCGCTGCGGCGGAAGGCGGTGGAGAACTGCGACACCTGGACGTTGATCATCTCGTCCCACTTGTCGTAGTTCTTGATCCAGCCGTGGCCATTCGCCCACGACAGAAGCGAACTGCCCACACGACGCACGAAGTTGGGGCACAGGCACACGACGAAGAGGAACAGCAGCTCGATGGCATGGCCCGCGAAGACGAGCAGGTTGAGCAGCACGATATCGCCATAGCTCGAGAGGAAGAAGCCGAGCTTTGCCCACAGCATGATCGCAGCGAAGAGCACCACGCCAAACTGGAACATGATGAAGCGCGTGAACTGTGTGGCCGACGCCGCGCCCACCGAGAGGCCCGCCTTCGTGAGCTGGTAGATCTGAGAGGGCAGGGCGCCCATCTGCATGGGCGTGAGGTTGCCGAAGAAGTTGCCGGAGGCCTCTACGGCCATGAGGTCGCGAAAGCCCACCGGGGAGTCGTGGTCGAGGTAGACGGCCGTGACGTAGGCAAGGGTGCCCAGCATGAAGTACATGCAGATGCAGATGACGGCGCCAACGAGCCAGGGATACTCGACGTTGTGGAACGCCTCGACGAACTGGCCGATCTGCCCCGAGAAGAACAGGAACGCCACGTAGGCGGCAAACACGAGGCCGATGAACTGGGCCCCACGGGCCGCCTGCTTCTTGTCGGGGTCCGCGGGCTTCTCGTCCGCGCCCTTCTTGGAGCGCGAGCGCACGGGGGCACCGGCGACGCGCGGCTTGGGAGCCCTGGCCCTATGGGAAGCCGCAGAGGTGGAGGGCTTCTCGGAAGCCTCGGTAGCTGCGGTCTTGCCGTTGTCTGGAGTGTTTGCCATAGGGTCCCTCACGTTATGCGAGCCCAAGGGCCCAAGCTGCATATCTGTTGAATTTTACCCCCGCGGCCAAGCGTCTCCGCAGGTTACATAGCATCTGCACCGCAACGAGAAGGGGCCCGCCGCAAGCGACGAGCCCCAAAGACTTGATATGAGAGTTCGAGCTACTCGGTCGCCGAGTCGCCGGTGGCGGAATCCGCCTGGGCGCACCGGGCGCGCTGCACCGCGGCGACCTTGGTGCGATAGGCCGCGGCGAGGATGTCAACGCAGCCCTGACGGCCAAAGCGGGCACGGTTCACCACGATGTCCTTCTCGGCATGCAGGGACCACTTGCCCGCCGAGTAGCGCTTGTAGAAGAGCTCGCGGGCGCGCTGCATGCGCTTGACGAGCTTCTTGGCCTTCTTGTCGGTGATGCCACGCTTGGCGCGCACAATCTCGACGCGGGCGTCGAGCGGAGCCGTCACGAGCACCGAGATGCGGTTGGGGTTATCACGCAGGATGTAGTCGGACAGGCGGCCCTCGATGATGCAGCTCTGCGTGGAGCCCAGATCGCGGATGACGCCCTCCATCTGCTTGAAGAGCTTGTCGGCCGCCGAGCGCGTGTCGACGCGGTCGGGCAAGAAGGCCGCGACCTCGGCGGACAAGCTCTCGTCGTAGGCGGCGATCTGGTCGGTCGTGACGCCCGCGCGCATCGAGGCGCGCACGAGAATCTCGTTGTCGTACAGCGGGATGCCCAGCTCGCAGGAAAGCATCTTTCCGATCTCGTGGCCCTCGGCGCCAAAGTCGCGAGCGATCGTGATGACGACGGGGTAGGTGCTCGTGTCGGGGCTGACCTCGACGAGGTTGTTCTGGTTCTCAGCCATGGGAGTCTCCTTACGCGGCGACCGCACGGCGCTGGTAGGCGCGCACGATGAGCGAGATGCCAAAGTTCAGGGCGAAGTACAGCAGGAAGACGAAGCCATAGACAAGCAGCACGTCATTGAGGCTCGTGGTCTTGGCCATGACGACCTTCGAAGTGTACATGAACTCGGCCACATTGATGCCGGCAAGGTAGGAGCTGTCCTTGATGACCGTGGTGCATTGGCTGAACAGGGCGGGAATAATCGTCTTGAAAGTCTGGGGCAGGATGATGAGCCTCATCGTAGCGAAGAAGCCAAAGCCCTGCGACGTTGCGGCCTCGAACTGGCTCCTGGGGATGGCGTTGAGGCCGCCGCGCACGATCTCTGCCATGACCGCCGAGGTGAAGATCGTGAAGGCCAAGACGGAGATCACGACGTCGTTGCCCTTGACGGTGAAGTAGATGAACAGGATCCACAAAAGGTTAGGCGTGCAGCGGAACAGCTCGATGTAGGCGCTCACGAGCAGGCGCAGCGGGCGCGGCGCGTAGGACTTCACGAGGGCCAGGATAGTGCCAAAGACGAGCGAAAAGATGATGGCAAAGAAGGAAATGACGAGCGTCTTGCCAAAGCCGCCGAGCATGAAGCTCACGTTCTCGGGGGTAAAGATCTCCATCGGGCTACGCCTCCTTCGCGGGCTCGGGCGTCACGCCGGGGATGACCTTGGCGCGGGGGCGACGCTTGGAGCGGCTCTCGAGCCACTGGACCAGGATCGCCAGCGGGAAGCAGATGAGGAAGTACAGCACGCAGGCCATGATGTAGCCCTGTAGGTAGCCGTAGGTCGAGACAAAGTTGTCGGCGTTGTACATGAGGTCGCCGCCGGCGATGAGGGCAAGCACCGAGGTGTTCTTCACGAGGTTGAGCGCCTGGTTGCACAGCGGGGGCAGGATGACCTTGAACGTCTGCGGGAGCACGATGTAGGCGTAGGACTGCAGGCGCGAGAAGCCCTGCGACAGCGCCGCCTCGAACTGGCCGCGTGGCACGCTCTCGATGCCCGTGCGGATGACCTCGGACACGTAGGCCGCGTGGTAGAGGCCAACTCCCAGGGTGCCCAGCATGAAGGCGCTCGTGCGCACCGGGTCGGCCGTACCTAGGATGGCCTGGAGCAGCTTGGGGCCGGCCATGTACATGAAGAAGACCTGCACCGGCAGCGGCGTGTTCTGGTAGAACTCGACGTACACGCGGCTGATGCCACGCAGCATGCGCGAGCGCGTCGTCGAGAATACGCCGAGGATCGTGCCAAGCACGAGCGACACGGCAAGGCCCGCGAGGACGACCTGCAGGGTCAGGGCAAAGCCCGTCCACAGGGAGTCCATCTCTGCGAAGGTCAGCGACCATCGCATCGGATCGAGGAGTCCGTCTAGCATCTCGTTCCCTTCGTGACTACGTGCGGGGCCGCCCGCTACGTGCGGCGGGCGGCCCCGGCAAGCCCCGCCAAGGCAGGCGGGCGGTCGAACAACTTAGAGCAGGCCCCAGGTCTGGATCTCCTCCTCGATCCAGCCGTTGGAGGTGACGTCCTTGACGACCTCCTCGGTGACGCTGGAGAGGTCGGAGCCCTTCTTGGTGGCGATACCGTAGTCCTGGGCGCCAAACTCGATCTCGGGCTGCAGGAGCTCCTTGTCATCGGTGGTGTAGGTCTTCAGCGTGGAGCGGTCCATCGCGAAGGCGTCGATCTGGCCGGCGTCGAGGGCGCTGTTGATCGACGGGTAGTCGGGGTACTCGTCGAACTGCGGCGCGGCGGAGAAGCCGTTGTCCGAAAGCATCTTGGTAATGGCGTCCTTGGTCGTGGAGCCCTGGGAGACGCCGATGTGCTTGCCGTCGAGGTCGGCCATCGAGGACATGGAGCCCTTCTTGATGAGGATGCCCACGTGGTCGGTGCGATAGGGGTCGGTGAAGTCCCAGCTCTGCTTGCGCTCGTCGGTAATGGTGTAGGTAGCGCAGATGAGGTCGAGGGTGTCGTTGTCGATGAGCGGGCCACGGGTCTTGGGGGTCACGTCGGTGAACTCGACGAGGTCCTTGTCCTTGGCCTCCTCGTAGGTGACGTCGAAGACCTTGGCGGCAACCTGGTAGCACAGGTCGATCTCCATGCCCTCGTACTTGCCGGTGGCAGTGTCGAGCAGGCCGTAGCCCACGACGTCCTTCTTGACGCCGCACTTGAGCTTGCCGCGGTCCTTGATGGTCTGGAGCTTGGAGGCGTTGGAGTCGCTCGAGCTCGAGCCACCGCAGCCAACGAGGCCAAGGCCGCAGACGGTGGCGCCGGCGACGCCCATGGTGGAGATGAACTGGCGGCGGGAGATGTTGTGCATGGTGGAGCCCCTTTCGTTGTCGGTAAGAGCAGCTGAGGCTGGCGGACGAGGTCCGCCAGAGGTGGTACCTAGCGGAGAATCTTGGAGAGGAAGAGCTTCGTGCGGTCGTGCTGGGGGTTCGTGAAGAAGTGCTCGGGCGTGCCCTCCTCGATGATCTGGCCGTCCTCGACGAAGATCACGCGATCGGCCACCTCGCGGGCAAAGCCCATCTCGTGGGTGACGCACATCATCGTGATGTTCTCCTGGGCAAGCTCGACCATGACGTTGAGGACCTCCTGGACCATCTCAGGGTCAAGGGCGCTCGTGGGCTCGTCGAACAGGATGATAGGCTGCTTGGTGCACAGGGCGCGGGCGATGGCGACGCGCTGCTGCTGGCCGCCGGAGAGGTTCTGGGGGTACTCCCCCGCCTTGGCCTCGAGACCAACGCGGCGCAGGGCCTCAAGAGCGTTCTTGGTGGCCTCCTCCTTGCTCTTCTTCTGGAGCTTGATAGGAGCCAGCGTGAGGTTGCCCAGCACCGTCATGTTGGGGTACAGGTTGAACTGCTGGAAGACCATCGAGGAGTACTTGCGGGCCATCTCGAGGTGGTTCTTCTTGGTGAGCTCGGTCCCGTCGATGGTGATCGTGCCGCTCGTGGGCTCCTCGAGGTAGTTGACGCAGCGGATGAGCGTCGACTTGCCGGAGCCCGAGGGGCCGATGATGACGAGCTTCTCGCCGGCCTTGACCGTGAGATTGATGTCCTTGAGCACGTGGACATCACCGAAGTACTTGTTGAGATTCTTGATCTCGATCATGTTCTTGGCTTCGGCCATAACGTTCATCCCTCTTCTCGTGCAGGTGTTGCTGTCACTGTACGGTAAGCGCGTTTGTTTAAAGTGAAATCCTACCCAACTGTGACTAAGTAGAAACATGCAGGTTACAAGCCTATCGACAATTTTATAACTAATATGGAGGTCGTGATTTGCCTTATATCCCACGCAGGCGCGCTCTATACCTCGAAGGTCAAGAACGAGCTCGTTGGGCGCGGCAGCGGGAACGCTTGCCCAAGGACGATGGGTGCGGGCTCCTAGCACACGTGGCTGTATGTAAAAAAGCGGGTCGCTTTCGCAACCCGCCTAACAGTTGGTAGCCCGTACCAGATTCGAACTGGTGATCTCCGCCTTGAGAGGGCGGCGTC
>UQSV01000064.1 GCA_900543875.1 uncultured Coriobacteriaceae bacterium
GTGAGCCCCGTGCCCACGCGGGCGCGCCCCCGTTTGGGGCCCGGGCCGCGCTGGGCCGGCCTGCCTGGCACGGCTTGCAGCGTACGTCCAGCTCATTAGGTACAATTGATGGGTTAAACGACGAGTGCGTGCGTCGCCCAGCGCGGCGGCCCCGCGCAAAGGGGGACCCATGCTCCACAAGAAGGACAAGAAGGCCGACGAGCCCACGCTCGCCGCCGAGAACGCACCTGCCAATGACACCGCCGAGAAGGGCGGCGATCCTGCCGAGAAGGACGACCGCAAGGCCCGCGAGGCCAAGCCGCTGTCGCGCACGACCATCGAGGGCCGCCGCCACGTTGGCGTGGGCGTCCTCGTGCTCCTGCTCGCGGTCGCCTCGATCGTGGCGATGATCCTGCCCGCCTGGGGCATCCCCCTGGGCTGCGATCTGGGCGGTGCCAACGCCGTGACGCTCACGGCCTCCGACCTCGGCGACGCCTCGATCGACGACGTCCTTGCCAAGCTCAAGATCCGCGCGGGCGCCCTCGATCAGCACGACGTGCAGCTCTCCAAGAGCGGCGACGACGCGATTGAGCTGCGCGTGCCCAAGGGCTATGACGCCAACGCCGTGGCCGATGCCCTCACGCGCACGGGCCGCCTCGAGCTCGCGCGCCTCGACACCGTCTCCGACGCCGACGCCCTCCAGAAGATCCAGAACAACGCCAAGAACGTGACGCTCGAGCCGGGCACCTACGACGCCTTCGCCACCTCGGACAACGTGCGCGACGCCTCCGTCACCGCCCAGTCCTACTATGGCATGACCTACTACGCCGTGACCCTCACTCTCGATTCCGACGGCACGAGCGCCCTTGCGAGCGTCACCGACGAGTTGTCGGGTTCCTCGGGCCGAATCGCCGTGATCGTCGACGGCACGATCGTGGCCACGCCCTCGGTCTCCAGCAAGATCGAGAACGGCAAGATGAACGTCGCCGGCGGCTTCACCGAGGACCAGGCCTACGCCTACGCCGCGGCCTTCAAGTCCGGCGAGCTTCCCTGCACCCTCTCCCAGACCGAGCCCGCCGAGGTAGAGGGCCTCGTGGGCGACGACGCCGTCGAGTCCGTCATTCTGATCTGGGGCGCCGTCCTGGTGATTGCCGTGATCGCCTGGGCTTGCGCGCTGCGCCCCTGCAGGCGCGCTGCCCGCGTGGTCTGCGAGCTGCCCGTGGTCGCCACGGTCGTCGCGCTCGGCATCCTCACGATCGCAGCCCGCTTTGACCTCGTGGTCCTGGGCCGCGCCGAGATCGCCGGCATCGCCGCCATGGAGGTCGCCGACATCATCGTCGCCTTCCTTCTCGGCCGCGCCTACGTGCAGGGCCGCGCCCAGGGCCTCTCGGTGCGCAAGTCCTGCCAGCAGGCCGAGCAGCTCGTGCTGCGCCGCTCGCTGGTGGTCGCGACCGCCGTCATCGTCGTCTTCATCGGCCTGGCCGTCCTCAGGGATGGCTTTGCCCGCGAGCTCGCCTGCGCCGTGTGCTGCGGCGCCGCGGGCATGCTCGTGAACTACGGCCTCTACGGCTCGGCGTCACTCGCCATCGCCACGGCCGCCGACGCCGAGCAGACCGCCGACGAGCAGGCCAGCGCCGCCGCGGCCAAGGACGGGGAGTAGCCCCATGTCCGGCCTGCGAGAGAGCGGCCGCTGGCACGTTCTGCCCCAAGACATAGCCGCCGAGCACGAGGTCCGTGCCGCCACGGGCGTGACGCCCCTCGCCGCGCGCATCATGGTGGACCGAGGCATCCGCGACGCCGCCGCGGCCAAGCTCTTCCTCACCCCCTCGCTCGAGCGCGACTGGCTCGACCCGCGCGAGCTGCCCGGCCTCGTTGCCGCGGCCGACCGCGTGGAGCGCGCCGTGAGGGCGGGCGAGGTCATCGCCGTCTTTGGCGACTTCGACGTCGACGGCATGAGCTCGACGTGCCTGCTCACCCTGGGCCTTCGCGACCTGGGTGCCGAGGTGCACCCCTACATCCCGCGCCGCTTTGGCGAGGGCTACGGCCTGTCCGCCGAGGCGCTCGGGCGCGTCGTCGAGGGCTGCCACCCCGACCTCATCATAACGGTCGACAACGGCATCGCCGCCGCGGCCGAGGTCGAGATGGTGCGCGAGCAGGGCATCGACGTCGTCGTGACCGACCACCACGAGCCGGCTGACCTTGTGCCCACGGGCGTGCCGGTGTGCGACCCCAAGCTCGACCACGACTGCCCCAGCTGCGACCTTGCCGGCGCTGGCGTGGCCCTCAAGCTCGTGCAGGAGCTGGGTCGCCGCGCCGGGCGCCCCAACCTGTGGCGCGAGTACACCGACGTCGCCACCCTGGGCACCATCTCGGACATGATGAACCTCACGCGCGAGAACCGCGCGCTGGTGGCAGACGGCATCGAGCGCATGCGCCACACGACGCGCCCGGGCCTCGTGGCGCTCGCCGCCGCGGCCAACTGCGACCTGTCGGCCATCGAGGCCGACGGCCTGCCGTTCTCGCTCGTGCCGCGCCTCAACGCCGCCGGTCGCATGGGCGACGTCGATGTGGCCTTCAACCTGCTCATCTCGAACGATGCCGAGCAGGCCGCGCACCTCGCCGCTGAGCTCGAGACCATCAACCAGAACCGCCGCGACATCGAGCGCGATCTCGCCGACCAGGCCATGGCCATGGTCGAGGAGACCTACGACGGCGGTCGCGCCATCGTCGTGGGCGGCGAGGGCTGGCACGAGGGCGTCAAGGGCATCGTTGCGAGCCGCGTGGTCAACCGCTACCACGTGCCCGCGATCCTCTTCTCCATCTCCGACGGCGTGGCCCATGGCTCGGGCCGCTCCGTGGGCTCGGTCAACCTCTTCGAGGCGGTCGAGAAGTGCGCCGATTTGCTCGTGCGCTTTGGCGGGCACGCGGGCGCCGTGGGCGTCACGATCGATGCCGCCAACATCGACGCTTTCCGCGTCCGCCTCGAGGGCGTGCTGGCCGAGCTTCCCGCCGAGCAGTTCGTCGACACCGGCGAGGTCGCGGCCATCGTGGGCCTCGACGAGCTCGACGTGCCTACGATCGAGTCGCTGGGGGCGCTCAAGCCCTTTGGCCAGGGCAACAAGGTGCCGCTGCTGGCCGCGTGCGGCGTGGTTATGCGTGCCCGCAGCCGCGTGGGCCGCTCGGGCGAGCACCTGCGCTTCCTCGCCACCGACGGCGTGAGCAGCGTGCCCGCGATCATGTTCCGCACCCCCGACGTCGAGCGCGCCTGCGACTACGAGGGCGCCGTCGACCTCGTCTTCGAGGCCGTCGCCGAGACCTGGCAGGGTCGCACGAAGCCCAAGCTCATGGTGCGTGACATCATCTACCGCGAGGCCACGCCGGGCGTCGAGGCCCCCGCCATCGCGGGCGAGCTTTTTACCCGCGTGCCCCAGATTCTTGCGGGCGGCCTGCCCGAGGCCCCGCTCGCCGCGAGCCCCTCGAGTGCCGACGCGCTCGCCAAGCTGCCGCAAGACCAGCTCACAGACCACGTCGTGCGCGCCTTCATCGGCGACAACGCCCTGCTGCCGGCCCAGCGCCAGGCGCTGGACGCCCTGGGGCGTGGCCGTAGTGTGCTGGCCGTGATGGCCACGGGGCGCGGCAAGTCGCTCATCTTCCACGTGCACGCCGTGCGCGAGGCGGTGCTCAACGGGCATGCGAGCGTCTTCGTCTACCCGCTGCGCGCCCTCGTGGCAGACCAGAGCTTCCACATCTCCGAGTCCTTCTCCGCCCTGGGGCTCACCGCCCGCGTGCTCACGGGCGAGTCGACGCCCGAGGTGCGCGAGGAGGTCTTCTCCGGCCTTGCCGCGGGCACGGTCGACGTCGTGCTCACTACGCCCGAGTTCCTCGCCATCCACTCCAAGGACTTCGCCCACGGCGGACGCGTGGGCTTTGTGGTCATTGACGAGGCCCACCACGCGGCCGCGACGGCCGGTGGCGCCCGCAGCGCCTACCGCGAGCTGCCCCGCGTGCTTGACGAGCTCGCGAACCCCGTCGTGCTCGCCGTCACCGCCACGGCGGCAGACCCCGTCGCCGACAGGATCTGCGAGCTTGCGCGCATCGACGACGTCATCGTCGACGACGCCTGCCGCGAGAACCTCGTCCTCGACGACGAGCGCGAGATGCATGACCGCGAGGCGGCCCTCATCGCCATCGCCAGCACGGGCGAGAAGTGCGTCGCCTACGTCAACTCGCGCGAGCAGTCCGTGGTGCTGGCCCGCGCCATTCGCAAGGCCAACCCCGAGATCGGGCAGCGCATCGCCTTCTACAACGCCGGCCTCACGCGTAGCGAGCGCACCAGCGTCGAGCGGGCCTTCCGCGACGGCGCCCTCACCTGCATCATCTCGACGAGCGCGTTCGGCGAAGGCGTGAACCTGCCCGACATCCGCCACGTGGTGCTCTACCACATGCCCTTTGGCGCTATCGAGTTCAACCAGATGAGCGGCCGCGCCGGCCGAGACGGCAAGTCCGCCACCATCCACCTGCTCTTTGGCTCGCGCGACGCCCGCGTCAACGAGCGCATCCTCTCCTCCTACGCTCCGGGCCGAGACGAGCTCGTGTGCCTGTGGCGAGCCTTGCGCGCCACCTCGGCGCGTGCCGCCGGCGCGGGCGAGGACACCATCGGCCTCACCAACGCCGAGCTGCTCGACGTCTGCCTGCAGGTGACGCCCTCCACCACCCTGGAGGAGCGATCGGTGTCCGCGGGCATCGCGATCTTCGCGGAGCTTGGCTTCCTTGCCGTCGAGGGCTTCGGCACCACGCGGCGCATTCGCATGGCCGCCTCGCCCGACCACATGGACCTCGACAGCTCCATCAGATACCTTGAGGGAAAGCGCTCCGGTGAGGAGTTCGGGCGCTTCTTCAACTGGGCGCTCTCGGCTACGGCTGACGAGCTGCTCGCACACATCAATCGCCCCATCGTTCCCAGCACCGGGACGCGGGCGAGAAGCGAGGGGGAGTGACGCATGGCTGAGACGAAGCATGTTCAGGCGCCGCCCGACGGCGCCCCCGAGATCGGTGCCGACGACTATCCGCTGCTGAGGAAGACCTGCACACGCTACCTATCGCCCGAGGGCATGGCCAAGGTCGACGAGGCCTACCGCTTCGCGGCGCAGTTCCACCGCGACCAGAAGCGCCGCAGCGGCGAGCCCTACATCAACCACCCCGTCGAGGTGGCCCTCATCCTCGCGCACGACCTGCACATGGACGAGGACGTCATCTGTGCGGCGCTGCTTCACGACACGGTCGAGGACACGCCCGCCACGCTCTCCGACCTCTCGGAGCTCTTTGGCGAGACGGTCGCCGAGCTCGTCGACGGCGTCACCAAGCTCACCTCGATCGAGGTCGATTCGATGGACGCCAAGCAGGCGCTGAACCTGCGCAAGATGTTCCTCGCCATGAGCCGCGACATCCGCGTCGTCATCATCAAACTCGCCGACCGCCTGCACAACATGCGCACGCTCGCGGCGCTGCCGCCTGACCGCCGCACGTTCAAGGCCCACGAGACGATGGACGTCTACGCCCCGCTCGCAGACCGTCTCGGCATCTCCTCGATTAAGTGGGAGCTCGAGGACCTCGCCTTCTTCTACCTCGAGCCCGAGGAGTACCAGCGCATCGCGCGCATGGTCCAGGACTCGCGCGACCAGCGCGAGCGCGACACCGAGGAGGCCATCAAGACCCTGACCGACGAGCTGCGTCGCGTGGGCCTGGGAGACTTCCAGATCACGGGCCGCCCCAAGCACCTGTGGAGCATCTACCTCAAGATGAAGCGCAAGGGCAAGGAGTTCTCCGACATCTACGACCTCATCGCCTTGCGCGCCATCCTGCAGAGCGTGGGAGACTGCTACTCGGCCCTGGGCGCCGTCCACTCGCTGTGGCACCCGCTGCCGGGCCGCTTCAAGGACTACATCGCCACGCCCAAGCCTAACGGCTATCAGTCGCTGCACACGACGGTCGTGGGCCCCGAGGCACGCCCCATCGAGATTCAGCTGCGCACCGTCGAGATGCACGAGCAGGCCGAGTACGGTATCGCCGCCCACTGGCTCTACAAGCGCTCGGGCAACTCGCGCGGTGACATGACGGGCGACGACAAGAGCGTCGACAAGCAGATCTCCTGGATCCGCCGCAGCCTCGACTGGACGGTCGAGGGCGACATGGAGGATCCGCACGAGTTCCTCGAGGACCTGCGCGTCGACCTGTTTGGCGACGAGATCTTCGTCTTCACCCCCAAGGGCGAGGTCATGAACCTGCGCGCGGGCTCGACGCCGCTCGACTTCGCCTACGCCGTCCACACCGAGGTGGGCAATCACTGCGTGGGCGCCAAGGTCAACGGCTCGGTGGTCTCGCTCACCAAGCCGCTCGCCACGGGCGACCGCATCGAGATCCTCACCAACAAGAACTCCAAGCCCAGCCGCGACTGGATGAACATCGTCGTGACGCCCTCGGCGCGCTCGAAGATCCGCAAGTACTTTGCGGCCTCCACCAAGTCCGACGACGCCGAGGCGGGGCGCGGCGAGCTCGCCCGCGAGCTGCGCAAGCGTGGCTACGGCATCTCGACGCCCCGCTCGACCAAGGCGCTCGCGCGCGTGAGCGAGTCGCTGTCGTTCAAGGAGACCGACGACATGCTCGCCGCGATCGCGAACGGCAAGCTCACCGCCAAGTCGATCGCCAACAAGGTGCAGGCCATCCTCGAGGAGGGGTCGCCCGCCGAGATGCTCGCGGCCCGGCAGCGCGCCAACGCCGAGGCGAACGCCGCCCGCGAGGAGTTCTTCGAGACGGCCGCCACGCCTATGAGCGCACCGCGCCCCTCGCGGGCGCGGGCCGCCGACAAGCGCCGCCGCGCCAGCTGCGGCGTCATTGCCAAGGGCGACTCCGACCTTCTCGTCCACCTCGCGCACTGCTGCAACCCGGTGGCCGGCGACGACATCGTGGGCTTCATCACCCGCGGGCGCGGTGTGTCGGTGCACCGCTCCAGCTGCCCCAACGTCAAGGGCCTCATGGCGCACCCCGAGCGCATGATCGAGGTCGAGTGGGACGCCTCGGGCGCCACGCAGTTCCAGGTCGAGATCATGGTCGAGGCCACGGACCGCATGGGCCTGCTCAAGGACGTCACGATCGCCGTGGGCGACGCGGGCGGCAACATCCTGTCGGCCGCCACCAACACGAGCCCCCAGGGCGTCGCCAAGCTGCGCTTCCTTATCGCGATCAGCGACGCGACCCTGCTCGACACGCTGCTCGCCACCGTGGGTCGCGTGCCGAGCGTCTACGACGCGCGCCGCATCATGCCTGGCGAGGGTGCAAACTCGATTCACGGGAGGTAGCGATGAGCCGCTTCTGGGACAGGGGCACCGTGTCGTTCGACGACGTGCCGGCCATGGCTGACGGCACGCTCGAGCTGAGGCGCTTCGAGGTGTCTCCCTTCTCGACCAACTGCTACGCCGTGGTCTGCGCGGGCAAGGCCCTGGTCATCGACCCGGGCGCGGCGGGCGCGCGCATCGCGTCTGCGCTCGACGGCGTCGAGGTTTCCCTCGTGGCGACGACGCATGGCCACGCAGACCACGTGGGTGGCGTGGCGGCCCTCGTGGCGGCCACGGGCGCCCCATTCGCCATTAGCGCCGAGGACGCCGAGCTTGCCCAGATGGCGCGCAGCGCGCATGCGTTTGGCATCGAGTATGACGACGACGCGCCCGAGCCCAGCCAGCTGCTCGCCGCGGGCGACGTCATCGGGGTGGGCGAGGCCCGCTTCGAGGTCGTGCCCACGCCCGGCCACACGCCGGGCGGCGTCTGCCTCGTTGGGCGCGACGCCGCGGCGGGGCTCGCCTTCGTGGGCGACACCCTGTTTGCCGGAAGCGCCGGCCG
>UQSV01000065.1 GCA_900543875.1 uncultured Coriobacteriaceae bacterium
CGGGCGGCCACCCCGGCGCAGGCGAGGGCGACGGCCCCTCTCGCGCAGAGGCCGGGGAGCCAAGGCCAGCGCTCGCGCGCGCTCACGTGGGCAGCCTGCTCCCAGGCCTCGGCGTTGGGGTCTGGCTCGCCGTTTGCCTGGGCCACGAGCGAGGCCACCGAGGCGCGCCCCTCGTCCTCGTCTCCCAGGTAGGGAACGACCTGCTTGGCAAGCTCGCCCGCCGTGTTGGGCCGCTCCGAGGGGTCTGCCGAGATGGCGCGGCCCAGAAGGTCGCTCACCGGGCCCGCCAGCTCGCCCTCGACCTTACCCAACGGCTTTGCGCCGCGCTCAATCTTCTTGCGCGACGTCTCGGCGTCCTTGGCCGCGAAGGGGCTCGTGCCCGTGAGCGCCTGATAGCACACGACGCCCAGCGCAAAGATGTCCGTGCGCTCGTCGACGAGATCGCCCTCGAGCTGCTCGGGAGGCATGTAGCCAACGGTGCCGCCGCGCGCCCCCTCCCAGCCGGCCACGCTCGAGAGGCTCGCCATGCCAAAGTCGCCGAGCTTCACGATGCCCGAGCCGTCGATGAAGACGTTGGAGGGCTTGATGTCGAGGTGGAGCACGCCGTTTGCGTGGGCAAAGTCGAGTGCGGCGGCAAGGCTCGAGAGCACGTGGGCACACTCGTCATAGGTGAGCACGCCGCCCTCGACGCGGCTCATGAGCTCGGCCAGGGTGAGGCCGTTCACGTATTCCATGATGAGATAGGCAACCGAGCCCTCGACCGCAAAGTCGTGGACGGTGACGATGTTGGGGTGCGCGAGGCGCGAGGTGATGCGGGCCTCGTCGAGCGCCTCGGCCAAGGTGGAGGAGGACATGCCCGGCGCCGCCGTGAGCGGCATGCACTTGATGGCGACCCTGCGCTCGAGGCGCGTGTCCCAGCAGACGTGGACCGCGCCAAACCCACCTGTGCCGCGCGTCTCGACCACGCGGTACCTGGCCAGCAGCAGGGGCTGCTCGGCCTGGGGCTGCGCCTGTTGGGGCGGCGCCGCCCAGCCCATCTGTGTGGGGTTGGGGTCCTGCACGGCCTTCCTCGTTTCAGCTGCGTGTGCCGGTGCGAATTCTCGGCACGATTTTACCCCGTATTGGAGGCGCAGCTTATGTGGGGAGAAGGGCGCTCATTATGCGAGGGACGGCACTTTGGTCCTTCTCGGCACATTTTTCAAAAAAGTTCTTGCGTGTGAGTTGGGGCATCGGGTAATATCAATCCTGCATTTGCGGGCGTGGCGGAATTGGCAGACGCGTACGGTTCAGGTCCGTATGGGGGCAACCCCATGAAGGTTCAAGTCCTTTCGCCCGCACCATGAATTTGAGAGGCTCCGGTTCGCTGGAGCCTTTTTTGTTGCCGAAAAGGGCCGCGAGGCCGTCGCCCTTCTCGGCAACAATGCTATTGGGGCCATTGGTGCTTCCCACCCTGTGGCCATTGACGTTCTTTTTTTGGGGTCGCTGACGCCTCCGACTTCGATGCCCTGCTTCTTTCGCATAGATTCCGACCACTGCTTGCTACGCCTTGTAGTGCTGCGCACTAGCTCTACATATAAGTAGGGCGCGGTCTCCCGCGCCCCTAGGCCTTACTTGTTGTCGTCGTCAAAGAGCGACCAGCCGCTCTCGTCGTCCGTCTCGTCATCGTAGCAGTCGAAGTCTTTGCGTGTCTTGCGCTCGAGCAGAAGCGCCGCGATGAGGAAGCCAACAAGAATGACGCCGAGCAGGACAAAGACGCCCTCTCGCGAGCTAAAGAGCCAGGTAAAGATGCCTGCGATATCCACCGTGAGCCGCCCTTCCAGCGCCATTTTCGCCAATGTGGCAACAGCGCGCGTGTTCGTCATTAACGGTCATAAGTATATACTTGGCTACCAGTTCATCCTGCGGGTCTTATGCCCGCATGAGACGAGCGGCATTCAGCCGCGCGTCCAGACGGCAACGAGAGGTTACTCACATGCTCGACATGAAGTTCGTTCGCGAAAACCCCGATGCTATCGATGCTGCCATGGCGAACCGTCAGTCCAGTTGGGACCGCGAGAAGTTCTTTGAGCTCGATGACGAGCGTCGCGCCGTGATTGGTGAGGTCGAGGAGCTCCAGGCCACGCGCAACGCCGAGTCCAAGAAGATCGGCGCCCTCATGAAGGAGGGCAAGAAGGACGAGGCCGAGGCCGCCAAGGAGGCCGTCCGCGAGGTCAACGAGAAGATCGAGGGCCTGGCCGAGCGCCGCACCAAGCTTGAGGCCGACCTCTATGACTTCATGGCCCACCTGCCCAACATCCCGTGCGAGGCCACGCCCGTGGGCGTCGACGAGACCGAGAACATCGAGCGCCGTCGCTGGGGCACCCCGCGCGACTTCGAGGCCGAGGGCTTTGAGTTCAAGGCCCACTGGGACCTTGGCACCGACCTCGACATCCTCGACTTTGACCGTGGCAACAAGCTCTCCGGTAGCCGCTTCACCGTGCTTGGTGGTGCCGGCGCCCGCCTCGAGCGCGCCCTCATCAACTTCTTCATCGACACGCACACGGCCCGCGGCTTCAAGGAGTGGTGGCCGCCCATCGTCGTCAAGCGTCAGACCATGTTTGGCACCGGCCAGCTCCCCAAGTTCGAGGATGACGCCTACCACGTGTCGGGCGACAACTTCCTGATCCCCACGGCCGAGGTCGTTCTCACGAACCTCCACGCCGGCGAGGTCCTCGACGCCGATACCCTGCCGCGTCGCTACACCGCCTTTACCCCGTGCTTCCGCGAGGAGGCCGGCTCCGCTGGCCGCGACACCCGCGGCATCATTCGCCAGCACGAGTTCGACAAGGTAGAGATGGTCAAGTTCGCCAAGCCCGAGGAGTCCGACGCCGAGCTCGAGAGCATGACGCACGAGGCCGAGTACCTGCTGCAGCAGCTGGGCCTGCCGTACCGCGTCATCTCCCTGTGCACCGGCGACCTGGGCTTCTCCGCCCGCCAGACCTATGACATCGAGGTCTGGTTGCCGAGCTACAACGCCTACAAGGAGATCTCCTCCTGCTCCAACTGCGGCGACTTCCAGGCCCGCCGCGCCAACATCAAGTACCGCGACCCCGAGAACTTCAAGGGCACGCGCTTCCTGCACACGCTCAACGGCTCCGGCCTGCCCGCCGGCCGCACCATGGCCGCCATTCTCGAGAACTACCAGAACGCCGATGGCTCCATCACGGTGCCCGAGGTCCTGCGCCCCTACATGGGCTGCGACAAGATCGAGCGCGCGTAGCGTTCGAGTGGCATAGCTCCGCACAAGCTGGCGGCCCGCCTCGGAATGCTCCGGGGCGGGCCGCCTTTTGCATGACGGTAAGCTGTGGGCGGCTCGCGGACCGGGCGACGGGGCGAGATGCACGTGGTCATCGGGTTTGCGTGGCTCGCTGGCTCCCTACCAGATGGTCATGGGCTTGTCCTGGCCGGCGGCGCAGATGGTGAGCGCGCCGTCTGACGTGCGAGCCTCGGTGAACGTGGTGTTGGCCGCCTCGGCACCAACCGCCGCGGCCAGCGTGCGCACCGCGATGCTGGGACGGTTGTTCTCCTGCGAGAGGTGCATAGCAACCACCGTCTCGGTTGTGGGGCCCGCGAGCTCGCGCAGCGCGACTGCTGCCTGGTTGTTTGACAGGTGGCCATGGTCGCCCGCCACGCGTTCCTTGAGGATGGCGGGGTAGGGGCCGGTGGCGAGCATGCGCTCGTCGTGGTTGCTCTCGAGGGCCAGGATACGCACGCCTCGCAGCAGCTCGAGTGCGCGGTTGCCCAGCACGCCCGTGTCGGTGCAGTAGCCCAGGCTGTCGGTGCCTGCGCTCGTCTCGCAGTCGAAGCGCAGGCCAAAGGGGTCGGCCACGTCGTGCGAGGTGGGGAAGGTGCGCACGCGCATGCCGCAGGCCTCGAACTCGTCTGCGCTGTTCACCAGCTCAAACGGCAACGTGGCGAGGTACTTGCGCCCGCTGGCGGTGCCGGCCGTGGCAACGAGCCTGCCGGAGTAGCGCTTGCAGAAGACGGTGAGGCCGCTCACGTGGTCGCTGTGCTCGTGCGTCACCACGACGCAGCCAACGCGGTCCATGTTGACGTCCAGCTCGTCGGCGCGGCGCAGCAGCTCGCGGCGGCTCAGGCCGTCGTCGATGAGGACGCTTCCCTGCGGCCCCTCCACCACCGCGGCGTTGCCCTTGGACCCGCTCGCCAGAACGTGCAGGTGCATGAGCGGCGCCAGTGGGGTGGCCTCCTGCGGCCAGGGCAGGTCTAGGTCGCTTGCGGCATCGTGCGTGCCAAACTCGGTCTCCCATCCGTTCACGCTCGCACACCTCGCTCGCGGGCAACGCTCTCGAGGGCGGCGAGGTCTGCTCGGTCGGGGGCGGTGTCAAAGGCCCCGCCGCCGGCGAGCTCAGCGCGCTTTGCTCGCACGAGGTCTGCAAGCAGGGCGTCCGCCGCCTCGGTCGAGGTGTGGAGTGCTTGGTAGACCAGGGTGGGAACGATGGCGTAGCGCCCAGCGAGGAAGTGGCAGCCCACGAAGTCGTTGGGGTCTGTGGCGGGGTCGAGCACGGGCGTGTTGCGGCGGCTCGTGAGCCAGGCGATGGCAAGGTGGTTCACGGGGTCGATGAGGGTAAAGGTGCCGGTCCAGCCGGTGTGGCCAACGCTCGCCGTGTCGGGTACCTGCGAGAAGATCTGCGTGTAGCCGGCGTGGGCCTTGCGGCGCCAGCCCAGGCCAAAGGTGGGGTCGGTGTCCTTGGGTTTGATGAAGCGGTCGAGGGTGTCCTCGTCAAAGAGGCGCACGTTGCCGTAGCCGCCGCGGTTGACGATGGCCTGCATGAGCACGGCAACGTCGCTCGCGCAGGAGAAGAGGCCGGCATGGCCGGAGACGCCTCCCATCACGTGGAAGGCCTTGGCGTCGTGGCACTCGCCCTGAACGGTGTGACGGCGCACGCCCTCGAAGCTCACCGCGCCGTCGCGCGTGTTGCCCATGAGCTCGGTCGCCGCACAGTCATCCTTGGAAAAGCCGTGCTTGAGAGGCTCGAACGTGGTGT
Source organism: uncultured Coriobacteriaceae bacterium (assembly GCA_900543875.1). Classification (GTDB taxonomy): domain Bacteria; phylum Actinomycetota; class Coriobacteriia; order Coriobacteriales; family Atopobiaceae; genus Parolsenella. The sequence goes on from UQSV01000065.1 coordinate 5,046, forward strand.
GGGTGAGCCCCAGGGGCTCATAGATCTGCTCACGCACGTAATCGTCGAGGCGCTGGCCGGTTATGGCCTCGACCACAAAGCCAAGCAGCATGTAGTCGACGTCCGAGTAACGCGTGGCGGTGCCGGGGGCGTACTCGAGCGGCGTGGCGATGATCTTCTCGAGCGCCTCATCACGGCTCTGGGTAAAGAGGACGGCGTTGGCGCGGCTGCCGGCCACGACCCTGTGGAGCTGGGGGTCGTAGTCGACGTTGTGGTAGCTGGGGTCTGCCGGGAAGCCCGCCTGGTGCTGGAGCAGCTCGGTGATGGTGAGCTCGTCCTTGCCGGGAATCGCGGCGCCCGGCTGGTCGCGGAACTTGGGCAGGTAGTCGCGCACGCGCGCCGTGAGGTCGAGCCTGCCCTCGCTCGCGAGCTTCTGCAGGGCAAGGTTGCAGGCATACATCTTGGTGTTGCTCGCCATGTCGAAGAGCGTCTCGTCCGTGACGGGCCTTCGCTCGGCGGCCGGGATGGGCGTGCCGTCTGGCAGGTAGGAGTTGGTGGCCCCGTAACAGCGGCGGGCGATGATGGCGCCGTCTTTTGCCACGACGAGCTGGCCGCACGAGAAGCCGTCCTTGACCTCGGCGTTAATGACCTGGTCGAGCAGGGCGAGCGAGGGGTTGCTCTCCCAGGCGGCGGTGTCGTCGCGAAGGGTTGGGTAGGCAATGCGCACCTCGATGGTGCCCGCGTTGGCCTCGAGGGTGCTGACCTGCAGGTAGTTGTCGCCATTGACGGTTGCGTGGGCGATGCTTGCGCGCACCCAGCCCTCGGCGTCTGCCTCTCCTGCGAGCGAGATGGGCGAGCCGTTCACAAAGACGCGGAAGGCGTCGGGGCGCCGCGCGCGCGCCTCGATGGCGCCCTGGCCCTCGAAGCCCACGAAGGTTCGCGTCGCGTTTGTGGCGAGCGAGGCGTCATAGTCGTGCTCGCCTGGCGTTGCGGGGCAGCAAAGTTCTAGCTGGTATGCCATGGTTGGCTCCTTATGTGTGTCGCTAGCTGCGGCGAATTGGTTGTGAGGGGAGTGTCGGGCGGCCCCTCGTGGTCGTACACTAGACAAGCCAATAGGATAGCCCGCGAGGAGCGTCGCGGGCCAAACGGATGGGGTGAGCGGGCGTGGCGAGCGTGAGCAGCAGGTATGGCTCGGGTCAGGCCTTCGAGCGTCCAAGCGGCCGCGCCGGTGCCGAGAAGCTTGGCCCCGTGGTGCTCATGGTCTCGGGCGGCGCGGACTCAACGGCGCTGCTCGTGCTGGCCGCGACGGGCGACCTCGACATCGACGACGGGCGCGGACGTGCGCGCATCGCCCGTGAGCGCCTGCATGTTCTGCACGTAAACCACCAGCTCAGGGGTGCCGATGCCGATGCCGACGAGCGCTTTGTGCGCGAGCTCTCCGAGAGTCTGGGGGTCCCTGTAACGGTGCGCCGGGTCGACGTGGCGGTGCTTGCTGCCTCTGCCGAGTGGGGCGACTCCAACGTCGAGAACGTGGCACGCGAGGTGCGCTATGCCTCGGCAAACCACCTGGCAAACGAGCTGTGCGCCGAGGCGGGGCTGCCAAGGTCGAGCGCGCGCATCGTCACGGCGCACACGGCGAACGATCGCACCGAGACGTTCTTCATGCACGCCATCAAGGGGTCGGGCACGCAGGGGCTCTCCTCGATTCCGCGCCGCCGCAACCGTATCGTGCGGCCTCTTCTGGACATGACCCACGAGCAGCTGTGCGACCTGCTGCGTATGCGTGGCATCGAATGGCATGAGGACGCCACGAACGCCGATACCCACTACCTGCGCAACTTCGTGAGGCATGAGATCGTGCCGCTTGCCCGCCAGCGCAACCCGCGGCTGTTCGAGTCGATGGCCTCCACCTGCGAGATTCTCTCGGACGAGGACTCCTATCTCACGCAGGTGGCCGCGCGTGCCTACCGTGCCCTCGAGCGGCGGCGCGCGAACGGCCTGGTTGCCCTCGATGCCGCGCGCCTCGCTGCGACCGACGTGGCGATTGCGCGCCGGGTCGTGCGGATGGCGGTCGCGAAGGCGTGCCCCGAGTGCCGCATCGAGGCGGGTCACGTGGCGCGCGTGCTGCAGATCGTTGCCGCTGGCACGGGGTCCGCCACGTTGCCGAGCGGGGTCGATGTCCGCGTGAGCTACGGGGCGCTGAGCATCAGGGCGCGCGAGGCGCAGGGGCTGGGCGAGACGAGCGGCTGGCTCGAGGTGCCGTCGCTCGCGGGCGCTGTTGGCAAGTCGGCCACCATTGCGGCCCCGGGCCAGGTGGGCGAGCTCGACCTTGCGGCGGGGACGCTCTCGGCGAGGCTGCGCGAGCTCACGGTGGGAAGCGACCCCGTGGCGGTGGCAAGGGCGCACGCGCGCGAGTGGGAGGGCTTCTCGGTTCTGCTCGACGCCGCCGCGTGTGGCGTGGGACAGCTGGGCGGCAGGCTATGGGTCTCTGGCCCGGAGCTTGGCGAAGTGCTGTGTCCCCTGGGGATGCATGGGCAGTCGAAGAAGCTGTCCGACCTGCTCATCGATGCCAAGGTCGAGGCGAGCCTGCGCGGTGCGGTGCCCGTGGTGCGCAGTGGTGTTGGCGGACCTGTCGTGTGGGTGGCGCCCCTGCGAGCCGATGAGCGCGCCCGCGTCACGAGCGCCACCCGCGTTGCCCTCGAACTCTCGTGGCGGCCCAACGAGTAGGGCTTGTTTGCTTGCGCGCCTTTGCTAAACAGAAGGGCACCCAGCCATAAGGTTGAACCGCCTCCCATTTCTTGGACGGAAAACTAAAGTCCGAGGAATGGGAGGC
>UQSV01000066.1 GCA_900543875.1 uncultured Coriobacteriaceae bacterium
GAGCTCGTGGAGGCCGCGGGCGACTCGGGTGCGCGCGAGCGTGCCGCCGAGAAGGCCCTGCGGGCCGCCGAGGCCGCGCTCGCGAGCGCGGCGGACGCCCTCGATTCCGTGCGCTCGACGGCCGCCCCGCGCTTTGCCGCCGAGGTCACGGCCCAGATGGCCCGTCTCGAGATGGACGGCGCCGAGCTCACGGTTGCGCTCGAGCGCATGCCGCGCGAGCAGTGGGGCAAGCTTGGCCCCAGCCACGTCGAGCTCATGTACCGTCCCGGCGCTGGCCTCACGGCGCGCCCGCTGCGCCGCATCGCGAGCGGCGGCGAGGTGAGCCGCGTGATGCTCGCCTGCAAGGTGGTGCTCGGCCAGGCCGATGGCGTCGACACGCTCGTGTTTGACGAGGTCGACGCCGGCGTGGGCGGCTCGACGGCGCGCTCGCTTGCCGCCGTGCTCGTCGACCTCGCCAAGACCCACCAGGTCATCGTCGTGACGCACCTCGCGCAGGTGGCCGTCATGGGCCAGTGCCACTACCTGGTGTCGAAGGCCGCGGGCGCCGACGGCCGTCCCGAGACCTCGCTCACCCTCATCGAGGGCGAGGACCGCGTGGCCGAGATTGCCCGCATGCTGTCGGGCGACACGTCAAAGATCTCGCTCGAGCACGCCCGCGAGCTTCTCGCCCAGGCATAGGGGTGCCGACTCGGTTGACTGGTCGGATGGGCTGTCGGCCGCGCACGTTTGCTCGTGCGCGCCATCGGTTTTGCATGTCTATCTGAGAGGCCCATCGGTTTTGCACGTCCAGGGCCTCCCAGACGTGCAAAACCGATGGGCCGTTGCAGGTAACATGCAAAACCGATGGCGCGACGGGCCCGATGAGCGGCGCCCCGTCGTGGCTAAAGCTCGAGGAGGCGCCGGCTCGTGGCGGCAAGCCTCTCGGCAACGTCCTCGTTGCGCAGCTCGCAGACGGTGGCGAGCGTGTCGCGCAGGCGGCCCACGAGCCGCCCGGGCCCCCACTCGGCGGCGTGCGTGCCCTCGCCGGGCAGGTCGGTCTCGAGCAGCAGCTGGCTGGCCGGGACCTGTCTCACGTAGGCGCGGCCGCGGCGCGTCTCGAGTCCAAAGGCGTTGACCGAGAAGAGGCAGCCCATCCGCCGCGCCCGCGCGAGCTCGTCGCCCGACCCCGAGAACCAGTGGAGGATGACGTCGTTGTTGGCGAGCGTGCGGTGACGCTCGAGCAGGTCGAGCACCGCCGTGGCAGACGCCACGGCATGCACCGTGAGCACGTGCCCACCGCCCTCGCAGGCGCCCAGGATCTTGTCGAGGGTGCCTACCTGCAGCGTCGCCTGCCCGTCTCGCCCATGGGCAAAGTCTAGGCCAACCTCGCCCACGTAGCGGCAGGCGCCTGCGAGCTCGGCCGCGCGTGCCGCGTCTGCCTCGCTGGCCCGTCCGTCGCACAGCCACCACGGATGCAGGCCCACGCCCACGCGCACGTTCGTCGCCCCTGTCAGCGCCGCGCGCGCACCCTCGAACTCGTCGGGCGTCACCGTGGCGCAGAAGCCACCCGCGCCCGCCTGCCCCATGAGGGCGGCGCCGGCGGCTGCGTCGTCCCAAAACGCCAGGTGGCAGTGCATGTCAAAGACGTCGAGCGCCATGGCGGGGCCTACCGTTCGCCAGTGGTGGCGCCAGTGGTAGCGCCAGTGGTAGCACGAGCGACGTCGCCGGCGAGTGCGCCATCCGCATCGCTCGTCTCGGCAGCATCGGTGTCCGCGGAGCTGCTGCCCGCCCCGTCTGCGCCCGGCTCCCAGCGCCAGGGCTCGTAGCCGATGAGCGCACGGATCACGCGGCCGGCCACCATCTGGCCCATGATCGGCGGCATGTAGCTCGCCGTTCCCAGGTTCGAGATGCCGCCGTGGGAGCTGCCGGCAACGGCCGCCGGGCGCACGGGCGGCTCGGGCGAGTAGAGCACCTCGAGGTGGCGCACACCGCGTTTCGCGCACTCCTTGCGCACGGTGCGCGCCATGCGGCAGCCGTGCGTCTTGGTGATGTCTGCGAGCTCGAAGCGCTCGGGGTCGAGCTTGTTGGCGGCGCCCATGCTCGAGACCTCGGGGATGCGCGCGTCCCAGCAGAGCTTCGCGAGCGCGAGCTTCTGGGTGATCGTGTCGATCGCGTCGACCACGTAGTCGAGCTGCCCGCGCCCTACGACGCGGCCCTGCTCGTCCACCTCGGCGCCGGCCCAGGCGAGCACCTCGGGGAGGTTGTCGGCGCTCACGTACTGCTGACGGATGCTCACCCGGCACGCGGGGTTGATCTGGTGGACCATCTCGCGCATGACCTCGGCCTTGACGCGACCCACGGTGCCCTCGAAGGCCAGCGCCTGGCGGTTGAGGTTGCTCTTCTCGACCACGTCGCGGTCGACGAGGAACAGCTCGCCGGTGGCCGCGCGGGCCAGCGCCTCGACGCAGCTCGAGCCCACGCCGCCCAGCCCTATCACGAGGACGCGCGAGCCCTGGATGCGCGCGAGGCCCGCCTCGCCAAAGATGGGGCGCAGGCGCGTGGTGATGTCGTCGGCGGGCGTGCTGGCGCAGGTCGCGCTCCCCAGGGCGTCTTGGGTCGTCTCGCTCACGTGGGGCCTCCAGTCAGGTAAAGTCTATATGTTGCACTTATGATAGCCGCGCGCGACGGGGGAGTGCGCCCTGCGGTCGCCTCGGCGCTTTTGGGGAGGCCACATGCGACAGGGTTTTGACAACGACAAGTACATCGAGCTACAGGCCGAGCACATCCGCGAGCGCGTGGGCCAGTTTGGTGGCAAGCTCTACCTCGAGTTTGGTGGCAAGCTGTTCGACGACTACCACGCGAGCCGCGTCCTGCCTGGCTTTGAGCCCGACGTCAAGTTCCGCATGCTCAAGAGCCTCGCCGACGACGTCGAGGTCATCATCGCCATCAACGCCAACCACATCGAGAAGAACAAGGCCCGTGGTGACCTGGGCATCACCTACGACGAGGACGTCCTGCGCCTCGTCGACCTGTTCCGCGGCAACGGCATGGCGGTGGCCGCCGTGGTCATCACCCAGTACGCCGGTCAGGCCGCGGCCGACGCCTTCCGCCACCGCCTCGAGGGCCTGGGCATCTCCTGCAAGCTTCACTATCCCATCGAGGGCTACCCCCACAACGTCGACCTCATCGTCTCCGACGAGGGCTATGGCAAGAACGACTACGTCGAGACCACGCGCCCGCTCGTCGTCGTGACGGCGCCCGGCCCGGGCTCCGGCAAGCTCGCCACGTGCCTGTCGCAGATCTACCACGAACACAAGCGCGGCGTCGAGGCCGGCTACGCCAAGTTCGAGACCTTCCCCGTCTGGAACCTGCCGCTCACGCACCCCGTAAACATCGCCTACGAGGCCGCCACCGCAGACCTCGACGACGCCAACATCATCGACCCGTTCCACCTCGAGGCCTATGGCAAGACCACGGTCAACTACAACCGCGACGTCGAGGCCTTCCCCGTGGTGCGCGCCCTGATGGACAAGATCTTGGGCGAGAGCCCCTACCAGAGTCCCACCGACATGGGCGTCAACATGGTGGGCTTTGCCATCAGCGACGACGAGGCCTGCCGCGACGCCTCCAAGATGGAGATCGTGCGCCGCTACTTCTCGGCCCTCGAGACGGTCAAGCGCACGGGCACCGGCTCCGAGCAGGTCGAGCGCCTCGAGATCATCATGAAGAAGGCGGGCGTCGACAAGAACTACTCGCCGGCCCGCTCCGCCGCCCTCACGCGCGAGCAGGTCACGGGCGCGCCCGCCGGCGCCATGGTCATGCCCGACGGCTCGGTCGTCACGGGCAAGACGTCGACGCGCCTGGGCTGCGCGAGCTCGCTGCTTATGAATGCGCTCAAGTCCGTCGCGGGCGTCGACCTGGACGTCGAGGTCATCTCCGATGGCGCGATCGAGCCCATCAGCCGCCTCAAGACGCGCGCGCTGGGCAGCAAGAACCCGCGCCTGCACACCGACGAGACGCTCATGGCGCTCTCGATCACCTCGGCGACCGACGAGACGGCCGCGCGTGTGCTCGACGGCCTCTCGCAGCTGCGCGGCTGCGACGCGTTCTTCTCGGTGATCATCAGTGCCACCGACGAGCAGCTGCTTCGCCGCTTGGGCATCAACGTTTGCTGCGAGCCAAAGTACGAGCGCAGCGGCTACTTCCACAAGTAGGCGAGTGCGCGGCGCCAGGCTGCTGCAACGCCTCAAGCAAGGTAGACGCGGGGCGGCGGGGGAATTCGATCCCTCGTCGCCCCTTTTGTCTGCCGCCGCTCGTTCGTTCATCCGATCTACGCGCCGGAGAGCCTCCCAATACGTAGATCGGATGAGCGGGGCTCTGCCGCCAGATGGCTGGCCGTTTCGCCCGGCGGGCGACGCTAGGCCTGCCCCGTGCCCTGCGTGAGGCAGTCGAGGAAGGCGCGGGCCGCGTGGCTCAGCAGGCCCGGGCGAAAGACGGCGCAGATGCTGCGGGTCACGGCGGGCTCGAGCGGGCGCGTCTCAATGGCGTAGGGGCAGCGGCGCAGGATTAGCGCCGGCAGAATCGAGATGCCCAGGCCGTTCTCGACCATGCTCATGATGGCGTAGTCGTCCCAGGTGGCGAGCTTGGTCGCGGGCGTAAGGCCGGCCGCCTCGAACAGCGGGCTGATCTCGTTGTTGTCGCCGCGCTCGAGCAGGATGAACGGGTCGCGGCAGAGGTCGGCGAGCGTCACGCACGCCCCGGCGGCCAGCTCGTGGCGGGCCGGCATCACGGCGAGCAGCTCGTCCACCAGCACCTCCTCGCGTGCCAGGCCCTCGCGCGGCGTCTGGGGCGGGTAGGGGAGAAACCCAAAGTCGACGACGCCCTCGGCCACCCACTCCTCGATCTGGTTGTAGTCGCCCATGCGCAGCTCGTACTCGATGGCGGGGTGCGCCGCCTGGAAGCGCCCGATGGCGTCGGGCAGCACATGGGTCGCCACGCTCGAGAAGGTGCCGATGGTGATGTGGCCGCGCTCGAGGCCCACGACCTCGCCCACGCGCTCGGTGAGGCGTCGGTGGTCCTCGCACAGCACCTCGACGAAGGGCATCACGAGCGCGCCGTCCTCCGTGAGGCGCACGCCGCGCCGGCCGCGCTCGAGCACGGCAAAGCCCCACTCGCGCTCGAGGTCTGCGATCATGCGCGAGACGCCCGACTGGCTGTAGGCCAGCTCGTGGGCCGCGGCGCTGATGCTGCCGAGACGAACGGCGCAGCTGAGCGCCTGGTACTTCTGGATCGCCGCGTCCACGGTCATCCTTTCTCTCTGGCCTATGACACTGGGGACGTGCCTTCTGTCATATGGCAAAAGGCACGTCCTCGTTGTCATGCTCGCCTTTGGCCTAATGCGTGCCAACAGGCCCGTCCCCTTGACACGCATGCCATGCGATATTGTGCTAGCAAGTATGCTAAACATGCGCTTTTATCCTAGCATGGGCGCTGTCACACTGGGGTACGGAAAATCGCCCGCACGCAGCAAGGAAGCGCCCGCCACATGTCCAACGCCAGCAAGAAGTACCTCGCTTCGCTCGTCCTCTTTGGCTCCAACGGCATTGTCGCCTCGATGATTGACCTGCCGAGCATCTTCATCGTGCTGGCGCGCGTGACCCTGGGCGCCGCGCTGCTCGCGGGCGTAGTGCTCGCGAGTTGCCGCAACCGCGCCAACCTGCAGGCGCCCAGCCACCCGCGCGAAGCCCTCTACCTGCTGGTATCGGGTGCCGCCCTGGGCGTTGCGTGGCTCTTCCTCTTCGAGGCCTACCGCTACGTGGGCGTGGGCACGGCGTCGCTGCTCTTCTACTGCGGCCCCGTCATCGTCATGGTCCTCTCGCCCGTACTCTTTGGCGCGCGTCTCACGGCCCAGAAGCTGCTGGGGTTTGTCGCCGTCATCTGTGGCGCGTTTCTCGTGGTGGGAGGCGGTGCGGACGGCGCCATCCAGCCCATGGGCATCTTCCTGGGCGCCATGAGCGCGGTCATGTACGCTGTCATGGTGATCTTCTCCAAGAAGGTGAACTTTATCGGGGGCGTCGAGTGCTCCGCGCTGCAGCTGTGCGGCAGCTTCTCTGCCGTGGCCATCTACCTCGTGGGATGCGCCGTCGCGGGCACCTTTGCCGCTCCGAGCGCCGCTGAGCTCGCTCATCTCAACGTGGGAGCCATCCTCTGTATTGGCCTCGTCAACACGGGCCTTGGCTGCTTCATGTACTTCTCCTCGATGGGCGAGCTGCCCGTGACGCGCGTCGCGGTCTGCGGCTACCTCGAGCCCCTCTCGGCCGTGGTGCTCTCCGCCGTGCTGCTGGGCGAGCCCATGAGCATGGCCAACGTCGCCGGCGCGTGCCTCGTGCTGGGCGGCGCCCTCTACTCCGAGCTGGGCGAACAGCTCGTCGACCGCCTGCGCGAGCGCCGTCACCACCACCTCGCCGCGGCCTAGCCCCTGTCCGAGAAGGACGCTGCCGAGACGGTCATGCCTTTCAACCCTGCTCGCTTACATCAAACTTCGTCTCTCGTGGCCCCGCGGCCGCTCCTTCGGGTATCGTTGGAGCCACCGCAGGGCCACAATGCTATCCGGGGGGATTCATGGCTTACCAGCTCATTGCGCTCGACATGGACGGAACGCTGCTCGACTCGAAGAAGCGCGTGCTACCCAGCTCGCTCGACGCCATCCGCCGTGCGTCCGACGCCGGCAAGGCCGTCGCCATCAGCTCGGGCCGCTGTCCTGCGATGGTGGCCCTCTACAAGGACGACCTGCCCGGCGTTCGCTACGCAATTTGCTGCGCCGGCGCCACGATCTATGACCTCGAGCAGGACAAGACCATGTTCGAGCAGTGCCTCGACCCCGCCTTTGTCGACCGCGCGCTCGAGGTGGCCGAGGGCCTCGGCTTCTTCTTGCTCGAGGTAACGAGCGGTGCCAACGTCTACATGCAGCCCGACGAGGTCGAGCGCGTGGAGGAGGTCGGCGTGGGCGCCTACGCCGACCTCTACCGCAAGACCTGCACCATGGTCGATGACGCCCACGCCCTTGCCCGCGAGCTGCGCGGCAACCTCTCCAAGCTCAACTTCCACTTCGCGAGCGTCGAGGCCCGCGACCGCTGCCGCGAGCTGCTCGAGGGCGACGACGTCGTGATCACCAACGCCGAGCGCTCGACCATGGAGTTCACGGCGCGCGGCATCGACAAGGGCCAGGGCGTGGCCCGTCTCGCGCAGATCCTGGGTATCGACAACGACCAGACCATCGCCGTGGGAGACGCCGAGAACGACCTGTCGATGCTGCGGTCGGCGGGCCTTGGCGTGGCGATGGGAAACGCCCTTCCCGAGGCCGTCGCCGCCGCGGACGTGCAGGTGGCCGACAACGACCACGACGGCGTGGCGGAGGCGATTCGCCGCTACCTGCTTGCGTAAGGAGCGGTGCCGCGCATGGCGTCCTTACGCACTTCTCGCACCATAATGCCAGCTGATGGCTGGTGTGGCACTTAATGGGGGAGCGGCTGGCCCACAGGGGCTGGCCGCTTTCTCATGCACGCCCCTCGCTTGCGTACGCCCCCTCGGCGTACAACGCGTTAACAAATAATGAATTGGTCCGCGCGCCCGCCGCGCTCCTTGCGCGGTGCTAGGATGAAGACCCGTAGAAAGAGAAATGTTGGTATCTACGGGAAGGTTTCCTCGCATGACAAAGCACATCTTCGTAACCGGAGGCGTCGTCTCGTCCCTTGGCAAGGGCATCACCGCTGCCTCGCTCGGTCGCCTGCTCAAAAGCCGCGGCTACAAGGTCATGATGCAGAAGGCCGACCCGTACCTCAACGTTGACCCG
>UQSV01000067.1 GCA_900543875.1 uncultured Coriobacteriaceae bacterium
GCATCGACATGTCCGAGTACATGGAGAAGTTCAGCGTCCAGCGCCTCATTGGCGCCCCTCCTGGATACGTGGGCTATGACGAGGGCGGCCAGCTTACCGAGGCCGTTCGCCGCAGGCCCTACTCTGTCATCCTCATGGACGAGATGGAGAAGGCCCACCCCGACGTCTTCAACATCCTGCTGCAGGTGCTCGATGACGGCCGCCTGACCGATGGCCAGGGTCGTGTCGTGAGCTTCAAGAACACGATCATCATCATGACGAGCAACGTGGGCAGCCAGGTCATCGCCCAGGCGGAGCAGGACGGCTCGAGCAGGGCCGAGACGGACAAGAAGGTCAACGACGCGCTGCGCGCCACCTTCAAGCCCGAGTTCCTCAACCGTATCGATGACATCGTGGTCTTCCACCCGCTGGGCCTCGATGACATCGAGAAGATCGTCGACATCCAGCTCAAGGGCGTGCGCGAGCGCCTCGACAACGAGCGCATCTCGCTCACCCTTACGCCCGCGGCCATCCAGGCCCTGGCCCTCGACGGCCTCGACCCGGTCTACGGCGCGCGCCCGCTCAAGCGCCTCATCCAGCGCCAGGTGGTCGACAACGTCGCGAACCTCATCATCGCCGGCGAGCTCCACGAGGGCGACACGGTGAAGGTCGACGTGCGCGACGACAACGACTTCTACGCCGAGCGCGTGGTGGCGCCGCCCACGGGTCCCGCCGTCACGCCCGACGAGGTCGAGTAATATCGACCCGGTTGAGGACGGCGTTGGACGGAGGAGCCATGAGCCACAGCGTTTCGCCCCGCGAGGGCATGGGTGGGGGAGCCGAGCCAAGGCCCGGCGTCGAGCCCAAGGACGGCGTGTCGCGCGACCCCTGCGTTCGCGCCGAGAACGAGGACGATGACGGCTACGATCCCTACTCGGACCGCAGGCCGTCGCCCGAGCCGCTCTTCGAGCGCGACCCCTGGGCCTAGCAGGCAGTCATAGGCAACAAGAAGGCACCCGCGGTGAAGAACCGCGGGTGCCTTGCGTTGTGCGCGTGATTGGGTGGCGGAGCGTCCGGGATGGGCAGCGGCTGCCGGTGCCCGGAAGCCATGCCGATGCGTGCTTGGCGCCGAAGCTCGCAGGCCTTCTCGCCCCGCTCGCCCCCCTATGTCGCTAGTGGAAGAAGATGAGCACCACGGCGATGACGACGAGCGCGATGAGCGCCACGACAACGGCGGCAACGCCGATGGTGCGACGGCGCTGGCGCTCGCGCGAGCCAAAGATCTCGCGGCTGCCCTTGGGAACCGAGAGGTACTGGCCGTACTTGAGCTCCTGGCGCACCTTGGTCTCCTGCGACTGCGCGCCGCGGTAGGCGCCGCGCGAGATGCGGTTGCGGTTCGACAGCGTGTAGCCCGACTCGTGGGAGTACTGGGTCTGGAAGGTGTCGTCGGCCTGCATGTCGTTCACGGGCGCCTGCGAGATGTGGTGCCTGGGCTCGCGCACAAACGCCGGGCGCTGCTCGTGCTCGGGAGCCTCGACCTCCTCGTATGGGGCCTCGATGGTGGGTTCTACCTGCGGCGCGTTGTTCTCGTCGTACGTGTTCTGACCGTCCGTGTTCATGCATCCTCTTCCGGGATCGTCCTTGTTCCCCTGAGTGTACCGCGCGGGCGCGCATTGTATTCGCCCTGCATGGACGGCACTTAAACCCGCAATGAGACTTAAGTTGAGTGCGCTTAGATTTTATAAACAAATAAGCTAAGAAATTATGCGTCATCGTGTTTAGAACTCCACCTGGCGGGAACAACTACTAGTGAACAAAGGGGCGCAGGAAATACGGGGCGCCCGCAACCAACAAGAAGGAGTTGGTAACCATGGCAAGCATGATTCCCTATGATCGTTACAACAGGCTCGCTCGTAGCGTCTTCCCGTTCGATGACGTGTTCGACAGCTTCCTTGCTCCGGTCTCTACTCCGGCAGACTTCAAGATGGACGTCGAGGACGCCGGTGACGCGTACGTCATTTCGGCTCACGTCCCGGGCGTCACGCGCGACCAGATCGACGTCGAGCTTAACGAGGGTCGCCTGTCGATCTCGGTCGACAAGAAGGACTCCGACGAGCAGAAGTCCAAGAACTACCTGCAGCGCGAGACCGGCGAGTACACCTGCACGCGCGGCGTCTACCTCAAGGACGCTGCTACGAGCGGCCTGAGCGCCAAGCTGGCAGACGGCATCCTGACGGTCAACGTCCCCAAGCAGGACGAGAAGGCCAACGTCACGAAGGTTTCCATCGACTAGCAGCCTCGATGCAAGCTTGCATCCCCGGGGTCGTCGCGAGAGCGGCGGCCCCTTTTTCGTACCGTTCGGCGTGTCAATTTGTGCAAACGGGTGTTCGATTTCTTGTCCGGAAGCAGTTATACGCTACTCTCATCAGTAGGAGTCGAAGAGAGGGGCAAGAATGGACAAGGTCATGGATTCGGGCAAGGGCGGAACGCTCGTGGTGCAGCGCACGGACGGCGCAGACGAGCTCGCGGTCTGGGTCGAGCGCGTGGGCGCGGCGAGCCGCATCGTGGTGGGTACGCGGGGCCAGAGCACGTACGATGCCTTTGGCACCGGCTGGCGCATGTCGTGCGTGGCGTTCGATGACGACGTCGAGGGCAAGGTCATCGGCGCCCTTGCGGGCGATGCTGCCGAGCAGAGCCTCGAGCAGGCGTGTGCGTCCTACTTTGAGGGCGGCCGGCAGCTGTCCGACCTCCTCGACCTGCTCGACGCGCGCAAGGTGGCCTACGTCTACGCCTGCGCCGACGAGTGCGGCGTGACCTGGCGTCCCGAGCCGGGGGAGTGCGAGCCGGTGGCGCTCGCCAACGCATAGCTTGCGCCTGCGGGCCGTACGTACGCGTGCGGCCCGCTTTTTCTGCTGGCGGGTGCTTGGATGGTGCGGGTCGCGTCCGACGGATCGGCGCGGGTGTCGCGCCTTGGCGCCACGTTGGACAGGCGATGGCCGATGCGGTCCTCATAGCAGCTCGATGTATAACAAAAGAGGCCAGAACCCACGGGCTCCGGCCTCGATCATTTAATGGTGCGGCATATAGGATTCGAACCTATGACCTTTTGATTCGTAGTCAAACGCTCTATCCAGCTGAGCTAATGCCGCAGCGCAGTTACTTATAATGCCTTTCTCCCCCTCATGCGTCAAGCAAAAAATCGAGATTCTTGGAAATAATTTTGCCGTGCAAGTAAAGTACGAGGTAGATGAGTTGTCGATGCTCAAATTTCTATCTTGCGGCAACGACGCAATCCAAGGTTCCGTGCGAGATGTTTCGAAGCCCCGAACGCCCCAGCTCTCGTCGGGCGGCCCCCGCGCCAAAGTTCGCGACAGGGCTCCATGGCGCGGCTCGGGCCCCGGGTGTGCAAATGCTTCGGCTCCACGCCATCTGGGGGTCCCGCAACCGCCCCGCTGCGAAGGCGCGTGCCAAGCGCGGGTAATTATCGACTTCGGAAGGCCATAACTACCTGCGTTTGCCACGCACCGTGCGAGACGCGGCCTCTCCCAGCGAGTCGAATTGACTGCCAGTAAATTCAAGAAAGAAAAAGCCCCGCGGGTGAGACCCACGGGGCTGCGCGTTCTGGCGGAGAGCTGGGGATTCGAACCCCAGATACCCTTAGGGGGTATACTCGCTTAGCAGGCGAGCACCTTCGGCCTCTCGGTCAGCTCTCCGGAAAAGGTGCTTGAGTATCATACCGCACCCCGCCGCAAACGCAAAGTGACAAACTCGCGAATCTCATGAGGCGCGCACAAGGTGGGCACCAACCCCCCCCGAGGCCTTGCAAATCGCTGCCCGTGGCCGAGAAGTGCGATGGGCCAATAGGGCGCTGCGCCATGCGCGGCCGAGAAGCGCGCGGGCTTCTCGACAAAGTCGTACTGCGCGTGGCCGAAAACGACGCCGCCCCCGCGGCCGAGGTCTGCGGCCCGCTCCACCAACGCCAGTCCCTACTCCAGGAACCCCCCGTCGACCACGATGTCGCCACGGTGGGCGGCGATGGTCTCCCACGAGAAACGCCCCACCAGCGCGTCGGCGCTCACTGCCTCGCCCCTCTCGGCCAGGCCCAGGCTGCTGGCGATGGCGCCCAGCAGAACCTCCGGTCCTGCATAGCGCTCTCGCAGCGCCCCCAGGTCGAGGTCGTGCTCGCGCTTGGAGAGCCTCCTGCCATCGGGCGCCACCAGGAGCGGCACATGCCCGTAGCTGGGGTTCTCGTAGCCAAGAAGGTCCTGCAGGTACATCTGCCTCGCGCAGGAGCCCAAAAGGTCGCGCCCGCGGACCACCTGCGTCACGCCCATCTCGGCGTCGTCGACCACGACGGCCAGCTGGTAGGCCACCACGCCGTCGCTGCGCCTCACGAGAAAGTCGCCGCACTCGCGCGCAAGGTCCTCGCGCACCTCGCCAAAGGCAAGGTCGCAAAACTCGATGACGCCCTCGGGCGCGCCGGCCTCGGGCACGTGCAGCCTCGTGGCGGGCGCGCGCCTCTCGGCGCGGCTCGCCACCTCGATGGCGTTCAGGCCGCGGCACGTCCCGGCGTAGACGTATGTGCCGCGGCTCGCGTGCGGCGCGCTTGCGGCGTGCAGCTCGCTTCTCGTGCAAAAGCAGGGGTAGGTGAGGCCCAGGCCGCTCGTGCCGGCAAGGATGCCGCTGCCGCCCAACCGCTCGATCGCGGCCTCGTAGAGCTCGCCGCGTTCGCTTTGGTACACGGGGCCCTCGTCCCAATCGAGCCCCAGCCAGCGCAGGTCGTCCATGATGAGATTCGCCCGCTCGCGGCTCTGGGCGCGTGGGTCGAGGTCCTCGATGCGCAGTACCATGCGCCCGCCTGCCGCGCGGGCAGACAGCCAGGCCACGAGGCACGAGGCGACGTTGCCCAGGTGCATGCGGCCCGAAGGCGTGGGGGCAAAACGCCCGACGACGCGCGGGGGCGTTGCCGGGCGAATGGTTGTGTCAGTCTGGTTAGCCATGCCTGCCAGTATGACAGAGGCGCGGGCCCGCCGTGGTGGCAGGTCCGCGCCTCGGGTTGGCGTTGCGGCTCAGCCGGCCGCATTGTCTGCGGGCCGATCGCGACGCCTTGCCGGAGCCGGCCCGTGGTGCATGGCGCCCGCCCCGTCAAGGGCCGCCGCGTCCGCGAGCCCCCCGCTACATCGGCAGCGTGGTCTGCGCGACGTAGGCGCGGGTGGCGTACTCGCGGTCGAGGTCGTAGAGGCCCTTGGGATCGGTGCCAAACAGCTTCATGTTGCTGATCATGTCGCGGGCGTTGGCCTCTTCCTCGCCCTGCTCCTTCACGAACCAGTCGAGCATCTGCATTGCGCGGATGTCGTGGGCCTCCTGCGCAACCTCGTAGCAGTGGTGGATGAGGCTCGTAACGTACTCCTCGTGGGCAAGGCCCGCCTCGAGCGGCTCGAGGTCGTTCTCAAAGGTCTTGTCGGGCTTGTCGATGGCCTCCATCGTGGGCTTGTAGTCGTTGTCGAGCAGGTAGCGGCGAAGCGCCTTGACGTGGTCGGTCTCCTCCTGGACCTGGATCATGTACCAGTTGGCAAAGCCCTTGAGGCCGCGGTCCTCGTAGTAGTCGGCAAAGGTGAGGTAGAGGTAGGCGGAGTAGAGCTCCTTGTTGATCTGGTTCTCGAGCA
Source organism: uncultured Coriobacteriaceae bacterium (assembly GCA_900543875.1). Lineage (GTDB taxonomy): Bacteria > Actinomycetota > Coriobacteriia > Coriobacteriales > Atopobiaceae > Parolsenella. The sequence goes on from UQSV01000067.1 coordinate 5,646, forward strand.
CCTTGGCGACGTTCTCGTTCATGGCCATCTTCGTTCCTTCCTACGTGGTTAATCGTTGCCGGCAATCAGCCTACCCCGGCCGCGGCCGGGCTATGCCCCGCGGCCGTTCAGGTACGATATACGCACATTAGGCCAACAATTGAGGGAGACCCATGGACAACCACCGCCCAGGCTCTTCTTGGCGCCCGCTCATCGCCGCCCTGGTGGCGATGCTCGTGGCCGCGCTCGCGCTCGTGTGCGCGCCGGCGCCAGCACTGGCGCGCGACTACTCGATCGACGCCGTCGACATCGACCTCACCGTGAACACGGACGGCTCGATTCGCATCGTCGAGGAGCGCGAGTTCAACTTCGACGGCTCGTTCAACGGTGTGTACTGGGACATCGCAACGAGCGCCCCCGCCGAGGCCTCGAGCGACGTGGGCCCATGGATCTCTGACCTGTCGGTCGAGGACCTCAACCAGAGCTGGGGCGCATTCAGCGAGGCGTACAGCGGCGACCCCGGCACCTACGAGGTCAGCGACTACTACTCGTTCACGCGCGTCAAGATCTACACGCCCCACGAGGACGAGCGCGCCCGCGTGCGCATCTCCTACACCATGAACAACGTGGTGAACGCCTGGGCAGACACGGGAGAGCTGTACTGGAAGTTTGTCTCCGACGGCTGGGACGTGCCGTCTGACAACGTGACCTGCCGCGTTCACCTGCCGGTTCCTGCCGGCGTCACGGTATCGGGCGGCGACAACGTGCGCGCCTGGGGCCACGGCCCTCTCGACGCCTCGCTCTCCTTTGACGGCAACGACGTGGTCTACACCGTGCCGGGCGTGGGCACCGACGAGTACGCCGAGGCCCGCATCGCCTTCCCGGTGGAGTGGCTCACGGGCATGGTGCCCTCGAGCACCTCGCGGCTCTCGACCATCAGGGCCGAGGAGCAGCAGTGGGCCGACGAGGCCAATGCCCGCCGTGAGCGCGCCCGCGCCACGATTCTCGTGGGGACGAGCGTGGGCGCTGCCAGCTGCGTGGGCATCGTGGCGCTCGCCGCGCTGCTGACCCTGCGCTATCGCCGTCGCCACCGCGCCCAGTTCGACGGCGACTACTTCCGCGACGTGCCCTCCGACGACCACCCCGCCGTGCTCGCCGCGCTGTGGGCGGGCGGCAAGGTGCCCTCCGAGGCCTTCACCGCCACCCTCATGAAGCTCACCGACGACGGCATCATTGGCCTGTCGCTCGTGAAGGACGACAAGGGCCGCGACAAGGACTACCAGATCGAGCGCGGCGACCGCAAGGCCAAGAACGACATCGACTCGGCGGCCATGAACCTGTTGTTCAATGTCGTGGCCCCGCGCGGCAAGGACCGCCGCTGGCGCGACGCCCCGGCCGGCGGCTACAAGACGCTGCGCTTCTCCGACGTCAAGCGCGCCGCCAAGAAGGCGCCCCAGACCTACTCCGAGGCGCTCGACGAGTGGCGCGACGAGGTGAGCGGCCGCTGCGAGGTACGCAACTTCTTCGATGAGGACGGCTTCACCGGCCGCGCCCCGCTCTTGGTCTTCTCGATCCTGCTGGCCTGCGTGGGCGTCGTCGCCTCGGTCTTCTTGCTCGGTGCCGAGGCCTGGGTCAACGGCCTGGTGCTGCTCGTCCTGAACCTGGTGGCGTGCACCGTGGCCTGCGTCCTCGCCACGCGCCTGCGCCCGATGTCGCGCGAGGCCATCGAGCTGCGAGCCAAGCTCGCCGCGCTGCGCAAGTGGCTCAAGGAGTTCACGCTGCTGGGCGAGGCCGTGCCGCGCGACGTGGCCCTATGGGACCGCCTGCTGGTCATGGCTGTGGTCCTGGGCGTCGCCGACCGTGTGATCGAGCAGCTCAAGGTGGCCGCCCCCGAGATTCTCGCGGACCCGTACTTCTACAGCTACTGCTGGTACGGCAGCTACGGCCGCCTGGGCTCGCCGGCGAGCGTCATCACCACGAGCTACGAGAGCGCCCACCACGTGAGCACGGCCGCGATGGCCGCGTCCTCGAGCAGCTCTGGTGGCGGCGGGGGCGGCGGCTTCTCCGGCGGTGGCGGCGGAGGTGGCGGTGGCGGTGGTGGCGGTGGCGCCTTCTAGCCACGTGCTCCGTGAGGCGAGCGTTTCTCGTCCCCTGCGTCTCTCGCACATATGAATCGACGGCGGCGGACT
>UQSV01000068.1 GCA_900543875.1 uncultured Coriobacteriaceae bacterium
CGGCGCCGTGGACGAAGGCCTGCTCACCGAGCCGGAGCGCCCGCTGGCCGCGGCTGTGGCCCAGGCGGAAGGCACCGTTGCCGCCGCGCTTGAGGCCGACAGCTTCGCCGCCGCGCTTTCCGAGCTGGCGGCCCTGCGCGCGCCGCGTGCCCGGCTGATTGGCGTAGGGGCTGACTCCCGGCTGACCGGCATAGGGGGCGCCGCCTGGCTGGGCCGCGTAGGGGTTACCCTGCGCGTATGGCCCGGCCGACGTGCGGCCCTGAACCTGCGTGCGGTCGTTGTCGTAGGGCTGCGCCATGCCCCTCCCTTCGTAGGTCTCCCATCCTAGCCGCGCATGTGGAGGGCCCCGCAGATTCGACGAAATCTACGGGCCCTGGGATGGCGTGCGGGAGAGGCGTCGCGAGTGGGCAGCCGTCGTGATGCGTGTGCGAGAGGGGCGGGCACCATCGGACGCCAACGCTCTACTTATACGTGTAGAAGCCCTTGCCGGTCGACTCGCCCAGCTCGCCGCGGTCGATCATGGCCTTGAGCATGGAAGCGATCTGCTTGTAGTTGTACGGCAGCATCATCTTCTTGAGCAGCGGGTTCAGCAGGCCCGGCACCTTCTGGTACTGCATCACGATGTTATAGGCGGTGTTGAGGCCCACCGTGTCGATGATCTGGAATGGGCCCTTGGGGGCGCCGGTGCCGTGCGTCCAGGCGATGTCGATGCTCTGGGGGTCGCTCACGCCCGACGCCCACAGGTCCATGCCCGACAGCAGGAACGGCACGAGCATCGAGTTGAGCAGGTAGCCGCTCTTCTCCTTGCGTACGGGCAGGGGAATCATGTTGATCTGCTCGGCAAAGGCAACCATCTCGTCGAAGTGCGCGGGGCTGGTGTCGCTCGTGCCCATGACCTCGGCGGTGTTGTTCTTCCAGATGGAGTTGGCAAAGTGCAGGGCCAGGAAGCGGTCGGGGCGGCCGGTGAACTTGGCCATGGCCGAGGGCAGCAGGGTCGAGGAGTTCGTGGCGATCACGGTCTTCTCGGGCAGCGCCGGCGCGAGCTTGCCGTAGAAGGCCTCCTTGGCCGAGAGCTCCTCGGCCATGCTCTCGATGACGAGGTCGGCGTCGGCCACGGCGGCGGCGAGGTCGAGCTCAAGCTTGATGGAGGAGTAGGCGCGCTCGACGCGCTCGAGGCAGGCCGCGGCGTCGAGGGGCTCGCCGGGCTTGGAGAGGCCCGCGCACCAGGTGCCCTTGCCGTTCGCCATCTCCTCGATGGCCGCGCGGTAGGTCTCGTGCAGGTGGTCGAGCTTGGGCTGCGTGCGCCCGATGCTGCCCTCGCTCCTCAGCCAGATGGTGACGCTCTTGCCGCAATAGGCCGCCTGGAACGCGATCTGGCTTCCCAGCACGCCTCCGCCGGCAACGACGACGTTGTTGAACTCCATGGGTCCTCCCAAGGGTCGCGGGTGTCATATGCGTGCCACGTAACCATAGCGGCGCGGGTTTGGCGTCCGCGCTTCTGCGAGCGGCCGCCAGCGTGTGGTGGGCGGTGTTATGTAAACCTGCGAGCGTGTGCCCGGCGAGTAGGACGAGTAGGGCGAGGGGGAAGGACGAGGACGAGTAGAGCGTGGCTGAGAAGGACGAGTAGGACGAGGGGGAGAAGGACGGGGCGAACGGGGCGTGGCCGAGATGGGCGAGGCGAGCAGGCGAGGACGAGCAGGCGTCCGGCGCCCTCCCCGCAACTGTGTGCCTTGCGTGCGCCCGCGCCGCCGCGGCATCGATAATTCTCACCTTGTGCAATACTGCTCACGCTGTGCAACAACTACGAAGTTGGGACAATACCTGCCTGTGCAACTGTCCCAGGCAGCCGGAGGAGGAACACTTGCAAGAAGCGCTTGCCACGGGGTGCGCTCCCGTTCGTCTCGACCGCCGCATCAGGCGCAGCAGGACGCGCCTGCGCGACGCCCTCGTGGCAGAGATCGCCGCCACCGGCGACCTGTCGCGCGTCACGGTCACGGCCGTCACGGAGCGCGCCGGCCTCACGCGCCGCACGTTCTACTCGCACTTCCACGACATCCCCGAGCTGGTCGACGCCATCGAGACCGAGGCCCTGGCAGACATCCGCGCGTTGGTCGCGGGCATCGTCGCCACGAACCTCGACGAGCTCGCCGGCGCCCTCGACGCCCTCGAACCCGCCCCCGGCGCGGTCGAGCTGCTCGAGTACTTCCGCGACAACGCCGGCCACCTCACGGCCCTGCTCGGCCAGGGCGGCGACCCCGCCTTCGTCGAGAAGATCAAGGCCGTCTGCACCGACGCCGTCTGCGCCCGCGCCCTCGACGGCATTGACGCCCGGGCCCTTGGACCCTTCTTCGACTACTACCTCGCCTTTGCCGTGTCGGCCGAGGCCGGCGTCCTCACGCGCTGGCTCACGGGCGGCATGCGCGAGGACGTGCGCACGATGGCCCTCATGATGACGGCCCTCGCCTTCGTGCGCCCTGGCGACCTCTACGGCAAAAAGATCGACCTCGACGTGCCGGCCTACGCGCTGGCCCTCATGCGCTCGAGCGTGGCGGGGAACCACGCCGACGCGCCCGCACCTCATGACAGCAAGACGGCCCACGCCGCCCAGACCAAGGAGAGCGACCATGACTAACAACCCGGCTTCGTCCAACGCGGCCCAGGCCCGCGTGGCCCGCGGCATCGAGTTGGTCGAGAACGGCGCCGAGCTGCGCCCCGCCAACAAGACCGACTTCTCGCGCGCGCAGCTGCGCCTGGGCATCGACGTGGGCTCCACCACCGTCAAGCTCGCCGTCATCGACGAGCGCGACCACATCGTCTACGCCAACTACCAGCGCCACCACACCGACATCCGCGCCACCGCCAAGGAGCTCTTCGAGGGCGCGGCCAAGGTGCTCGGCGACGCCTCGATGCGCGTCTCGATCACCGGTTCGGGTGGCCTGCTGCTCGCCAAGTGGCTCGACCTCGAGTTCGTCCAGGAGGTCATCGCCTCCAAGCGCGCCGTCGAGACGCTCATCCCGCAGACCGACGTTGCCATCGAGCTGGGCGGCGAGGACGCCAAGATCATCTACTTCGACAACGGCATCGAGCAGCGCATGAACGGCACCTGCGCCGGCGGCACGGGCGCGTTCATCGACCAGATGGCGAGCCTGCTGCACACCGACGCGGGCGGCCTCAACGAGCTCGCGCGCAACGCCACCCACATCTATCCCATCGCCAGCCGCTGCGGGGTCTTTGCCAAGACCGACGTCCAGCCGCTGCTCAACGAGGGCGCCGCCCCCGCCGACGTCGCCGCCTCGATCTTCCAGGCTGTCGCCAACCAGACCGTCTCGGGCCTCGCCTGCGGCCACCCCATCCGCGGCCACGTGGCCTTCCTGGGCGGCCCGCTGCAGTACCTCTCCGAGCTGCGCCACCGCTTCTACGAGACGCTCGGCCTCGACGAGGAGCACCGCATCGTTCCCACCAACGCCCACCTGTTCGTGGCGACCGGTGCCGCCCTTGCCGGCGAGACCGACAAGCACGTGACGTTTGCCGAGGTCATCGACGCGCTCGACAACCTGGGCGACATGCAGGGCTCCGAGGTCCAGCGCCTCGACCCGCTGTTCGCGAACGACGAGGAGCTCGCCGAGTTCCACACGCGCCACGACGCGCAGGTGGTTCCCAAGGGCGACCTCACGAGCTACCGCGGCCGCGTCTTCATTGGTGTCGACGCCGGCTCCACCACGATGAAGGCCGCCGTGGTGGGCGAGGACGGCGAGTTGCTCTACACCTGGTACGGCAACAACCGCGGCGACGTGCTGGGCTGCGCCCGCACGATCATGGACGACATCTACGACAAGCTGCCCGAGGGCACGACCATCGGCCACGTGACCACCACCGGCTACGGCGAGGCCCTGCTCATCGAGGCCCTGCGCGCCGACTCCGGCGAGATCGAGACGGTCGCCCACCTGCGCGGCGCCAAGGCCTTCGTGCCTGGCGTCGAGTTCATCCTCGACATCGGCGGCCAGGACATGAAGTGCCTGCGCGTGAAGGATGGCGTCATCGAGCACATCATGCTCAACGAGGCGTGCTCCTCGGGCTGCGGCTCCTTCATCGAGAGCTTCGCCGACTCCATGGGCCTTACGGTCCAGGAGTTCGCCCGCGCCGCCATGGGTGCCGAGAAGCCTGTTGACCTGGGCAGCCGCTGCACCGTCTTCATGAACTCGCGCGTCAAGCAGGCCCAGAAGGAGGGCGCGACGGTGGGCGACATCGCCGCCGGCCTGTCCTACTCGGTCATCAAGAACGCCCTGTTCAAGGTCATCAAGATGCGCGACCCCGAGGAGATCGGCAAGTACGTCGTGGTCCAGGGCGGCACCTTCATGAGCGACGCCACCCTGCGCGCCTTCGAGAAGCTCACCGGCCGCGAGGCCATCCGCCCCGACATCGCCGGCTGCATGGGCTGCTACGGCGCCGCCCTGCTCGCCCGCGACCGCGCCGGCGCCGAGGGCACCTCGACGCTGCTCTCGCGCGACGAGATCGACAACCTGCAGGTCAAGCAGACCAAGGCCCACTGCGGCCGCTGCTCCAACAACTGCCTGCTCACGATTAACAACTTTGGCAACGGCCGCAAGTTCATCACGGGCAACCGCTGCGAGAAGGGCGCCGGCCACAAGAAGGCCAAGACGGCCGCCCCCAACCTGTTCGCGTTCAAGAACAAGCTGCTGTTCGACCGCCCCGTGCTCGACCCTAAGACCGCCCCGCACGGCACCGTGGGCATTCCGCGCGCGCTCAACATGTACGAGAACTACCCCTTCTGGCACGCGTTCTTCACCGAGCTGGGCTTCTCGGTGGTGCTGTCCGACCAGTCGACCAAGAAGACCTACGAGGCGGGCATCGAGTCGATGCCGTCCGAGTCCGTCTGCTACCCGGCTAAGCTCAGCCACGGCCACATCATGAACCTGCTCGAGAAGGACCCCGACTTCATCTGGATGCCCTGCATCCGCTGGGAGCGCCAGGAGGACGAGACGGCGGGCAACCACTACAACTGCCCCATCGTCATGAGCTATCCGCAGGCCCTGGGCCTCAACGTCGACGAGCTGGCGCAGCCCCAGGTCGAGTTCCTCGACGCCTTCGTGCCCTATGACGACAAGCGTGAGCTCAAGCGCCGCCTCTACGAGCTCGTCAGCGTGCAGCGCGAGGCCGACGCCGCCAACGGCCGCGGCCGCTTCAAGGGCGAGCACATCACCCGCGCCGAGATCGACCGTGCGGTGAACGCCGCCTGGGAGGCCGACCTCGAGTTCAAGCAGACCATGCGTCGCAAGGGCGACGAGACCCTCGAGTGGATGGAGAAGAACGACGCGCACGGCATCGTGCTCGCGGGACGCCCCTACCACAACGACCCCGAGATCAACCACGCCATCCCCGAGCTCGTGAACAGCTTTGGCTTCGCGATCCTCACCGAGGACTCCGTGGCCCACAAGATGCGTCCCGAGCGCCCCATCCGCGTCGTTGACCAGTGGATGTACCACTCGCGCCTCTATCGCACCGCGCGCTTCGTGGCGAGCCGCAACGACCTCGACCTCATCCAGCTCAACAGCTTTGGCTGCGGCCTCGACGCCCTCACCACCGACCAGGTGCAGGAGATCCTCGAGGCTTCGGGCAAGATCTACACCGTGCTCAAGATCGACGAGGTGAGCAACCTCGGTGCCGCGCGCATCCGCGTGCGCTCGCTCATGGCCGCCCTCTCCGAGCAGCGCGAGGAGCTCGAGCGTAAGGTCGCCGAGGGCACGCTGGCGCCGGCCGGCCCCGTCGACGTCCACAACGCCGACGGCTCGCTTGCCCACGCCACCACCACGGCGAGTGGCCTGCCCGTCTGGCGCGAGGCCAAGAGCGCCGCGTTCAACAAGGTGCGCTACACCAAGCAGATGCAGGAGAGCGGCTACACGCTGCTGTGCCCGCAGATGTCGCCCGTGCACTTCGAGCTCGTCGAGCAGCTGCTCATCCACGCCGGCTTCAACGCGGTGCTGCTGCCCTCCGTCGACCACGGCGCGGTCGAGGCGGGCCTCAAGTACGTCAACAACGACATCTGCTACCCGTCGATCCTGGTCACGGGCCAGATCATGGAGGCCATCGAGAGCGGCAAGTACGACCTCACCCGCACGGCCGTCATCATTTCCCAGACCGGCGGCGGCTGTCGCGCCACCAACTACATCGCGCTGATCCGCAAGGCCCTGCGCGACTCGGGCCACCCCGAGATCCCGGTGGTCTCGCTCACCGCGGCGAGCGGCCTCGACGAGGACAACCCCGGCTTCAACGTCTTCAAGCCCGACCTCATCGTCCACGCGGTCTACGCGCTGCTCTATGGCGACCTCATCATGCAGATGCTCTACCGCGTGCGCCCCTACGAGGCCAAGCCCGGCTCCGCCGACGCCCTCTACGAGCAGTTCATGGAGCGTGCCAAGGCCGAACTCGTCTCCTGCGGCCAGCGTGGCTTCCTCAAGCTGTGCCAGGACTCGATCGACGCCTTCGAGACGCTGCCGGTGGTCAACGACCGCTCCAAGCCGCGCGTGGGTGTCGTGGGCGAGATCCTCGTCAAGTTCCACCCCACGGCCAACAACGAGGTCGTGCGCGTCATCGAGCAGGAAGGCTGCGAGGCCGTCGTCCCGGGCCTGGTCGACTTCTTCCTCTTTGGCATGACGAGCCCCATGAACATGCGCGGTGAGCTGGGCACCAAGTTCCGCAAGCGCCTCACGCACCAGACGGGCATCAAGGTGATCGAGGCCATGCGCGAGCCCATCAACCGCATGCTCGAGAAGACCACGCGCTTTGAGGGCTACCCCGACATCTACGAGCTTGCCGCCAAGGCCAAGCAGATCCTGTCGCTGTGCAACACGATGGGCGAGGGCTGGCTGCTCACGGCCGAGATGTGCGACCTCATCGAGACGGGCACGCCCAACATCGTGTGCTGCTCGCCGTTCGCCTGCCTGCCCAACCACGTCGTGGGCAAGTCGGTCATCAAGCGCCTGCGCGAGATGCACCCCGAGAGCAACATCGTGGCCGTTGACTACGACCCGGGTGCCTCCGAGGTGAACCAGCTTAACCGCATCAAGCTCATGATTAGCGTGGCCAAGGAGAACTTTCGCGCGGCCCGCGCCGCCTCGACCGAGGCCGGAGCCGCGGCGTTTACCCTGGTGAACCCCGCCGACCCCACGACCAACGTGGTGGCGCCCCTGGCCGGCGCGGACCTGGCCGACGACGCGTGCGAGAATGGCGCCTGCGCCGTGCCCGACGTGCCCGAGGCCCTGCCGCTGACCCGCGAGCAGCTCGAGCGCATCGAGGCGCTCTCCGAATGGGCTGAGACTTGCGCGTACAACCAGGTCGTTAGGCGCGGGGACAAGGTTGGCGTCGTGTGCGCCGGCGCGGTCTCCCAGCATGTGCTGGAGGGTCTGCCCGATGCGTCCGTGTTCAAACTTGGATGCACATGGCCCCTTCCCGAGAAGGCGCTTCGCTCGTTTGCCGAGAGCGTT
>UQSV01000069.1 GCA_900543875.1 uncultured Coriobacteriaceae bacterium
GTCGTTCTTTGGCGGCATCGGCGGGCCCAGCCGCATCGGCGTGCTCGTGAAGGGCTCCAACTACCTCGAGGCGCTCTCTGAGGTCGACACCGTGGTCTTCGACAAGACCGGCACGCTCACCAACGGCACCTTCGACGTCGTGGCGATCCACCCCGAGGAGGGCATCGACCCCGACTACGTGCTGAGCCACGCTGCCTACGCCGAGGCCTTCAGCGACCACCCCATTGCCATCTCGGTGAAGGCCGCATATAGCGGACAGATAAACCGCGAGCTCATCCGCGACGTTCAGGAAGAGAGCGGCCACGGCGTGTGCGCCCGCATCGTCGACGAGACCAACGCCGGCGAGCGCGTGGTGCTCGTGGGCAACGACAAGCTCATGGACGGACATGGCATCTCCTGGAGCAACTGCGAGCTCACCGGCACCATCCTGCATGTGAGCGTCGACGGGCGCTACGTGGGCCACATCGTCATCGCCGACGTGGTGAAGGACGATGCCCAGGCGGCCATCGAGGCGCTCCACGGCTGCGGTGTGAGCAAGACCGTGATGCTCACGGGCGACCGCACCGAGGTCGCGGCCGCGGTGGCGGAGCAGCTGGGCATCGACGAGTTCCACGCACAGCTGCTGCCAGCCGACAAGGTGGCCCGGGTCGAGCAGCTCATCTCTGCCGAGGGCAAGCGCGAGAAGCTCGCCTTTGTGGGCGACGGCATCAACGACGCGCCCGTCCTCACCCGCGCCGACGTGGGCATCGCGATGGGCGCCATGGGCAGCGACGCCGCAATCGAGGCGGCCGACGTCGTACTCATGGACGACAAGCCGTCGAACATCGCCCGCGCCATCCGCGTAGCCCGCAAGACCATGCGCATCGTGTGGCAGAACATCGTGTTTGCGCTGGCAGTGAAGTTGATCATCCTGGTGCTCGCCGCGCTTGGCATCGCCAACATGTGGCTCGCCGTCTTTGGCGACGTGGGCGTGGCGATCATCGCCATCCTCAATGCCATGCGCGCCATGCGCGTCGAGGGCAGCAGGTAGCGGCCGCGCTTCTCAGGCCACAGCTCTTGGCAACATATCCCGGCAGCGCCCAATAGGCGCCGGTGTCCACGGGCATCGGCGCCCCTTTTTGCTGGGCTGGACGACTCCGGGCGGTGCGCGGCTTCGGGCGGCGCGGCTCTGGACAGCGCACAGGTGTGGGTGGGGCGCGGCGTCCCCTCAAGGGGCTGGCCCTTCCGCGCAACCAAACAGGCCATCTACCGAAGGTAAGCCAGGACAAATGGCCATTCGACCGAGTTCTGAACGACCTTGGCGGTTATTAGCGGATATGTCTTGATTACAGCCTCGCAAAAACCGCAGGTAAATCAATCGGGACCAAATTCCAGTACTTGGCCGGACGCCATTTTTGCCAAATAATCGTTCAGAACTCGATCGAATAACCAAAATTTATCCGACAGCTTCGGTAGATGAGTTGTTCGCCGTTGAACCAGGCGGAAAGACGGACGGCAAATCGACGTTGACGCGCACAGGGCGTCTCGCCCACACAACAAGACGGGCCTCCGCGAGTCGCTGCGGAGGCCCGTCTTGGGTGTTCCCTGCGTGTGGGGGCACGCCGGGAACGAAAGGAAGGAAGGTACTGTTCTGATACCCACGGCGGCGCCGCCAAACCACCAGCCGAGCGCCTTCACGCAGCCGCCACGCCCCCATCACGCCGCCGCCACAAAGCAGACACCGCCGCTTCACAAAAGCCGCCGCCTGCATCCAAACGGACACAGGCGGCGGCTCAAAGACAGCGCAAACGCGTGAAGGCAATGGCGGGCGCGCGCGCTACTTCTCCTCGACCTCAACGAGCTCGATCTCGAAGTTGAGGGGCTTGCCGGCGAGCTCGTGGTTGGCGTCGACCATGATCTTGGACGGCGTCACCTCGACCACGCGGGCGGGAACGAGCTGACCGTTCGGGCCGTGCAGGCCCACCTGGTCGCCCACGGAGATGCGCTCCATGCCCTGGGTCTGCTCGCGGCGGATGGTGAAGACGAGGTTGTCATCGTGCTCGCCATAGGCCTCCTTGGGGGCCAGGTGCACGGTCTTCTTCTCGCCCACGGCCATGTCGGCCACGGCGTAGTCGAAGCCGGGGATCATCTGGTGGGCGCCACAGGTGAAGTCGAGGGTCTCGCCACGGTCGTAGCTGCTGTCGAACTGCGTGCCGTCGTCAAGGGTGCCTCGGTAGTTGACCTTGACCTTCTTGCCAATGTTGGACATGCGTCCTCGCTCTCAGTCGGGCGGCGCAGGGGCGGCCGCCAAGAAATTCAACCGTGCAAGCATAGCACCCTCGCCGCCTAGCAAAAGCCCAGTTGGGTATAGTTGTGGGGTCATCAACAAGAAAGGGTTTCCCATGTCCTCTTCTCAGAAGGTCGTCAAGATCGTCAGCTTTGTCCTGTTCGCCCTCGGCATCCTCGACCTCGTGGGCGCCGGCTTCATGATCGCAGGCGTTGGCCTCACCAACGGCGACACGCAGGGCACGGCCGCGATGGTCGCCATCATGTTCTTCATCATGGCCGCGTTCAACATCGTGTTTGCCGCGCTGGGCATCCGCGGGGCCAACAACCCGCGCAACATCGGGGGCTTCCGCGTCATGGCCGTGTTCGCCCTGGCCTTTGACGTGCTCAACATCGCGTCGTCCGCGATGACCAACCCCGGCGCCCTCGCCCAGCCCGCGAGCTTCGTCGTCTACCTCTCGCTCGCGGTGACGCTCGTTGGCTTCGTGAAGTCCGGCGACGTCAAGAAGATCGCCGAGAAGTAGGCACTCGGGTGCCGCTGCGCGCACGGTCACGCACGGCCCGGTCCACGTCCACGCATGGTCACGCACGGCCCGAGCCCGCTCGCGGTCACGTGCCGCCCGCGCCCCACGTCGGCGCTGCGTCCAACCATGTGCCGCCCGCGCCGGCCACGGCACCAGACGCCGAACACCCGGCACTTTACATAACCAAAACGGCAACGAGCGCCTGGCTCGGCCGCTCCATACCATATGATTTACGGGACGTAGCTTGGGGAGAGAGCTGCGTCCCGCTTTTTGTCCGCGCGAACGACGCCGCCTCACGGCCGCGCCCGCCGCGCACGTATCGCGCTCGGTCCACAGCTGGGCGCAGGGAAAGGGAGGTAACGATGCTCTTTGACGTCTATGGCGCCACCGCACCGTTCCAGTGGCTTGGCTGGGCCCTCGTGTTCGTGGGCCTCATCCTCGCCAACGAGATCGCCCGTCGCTCCAAGGTTGGCGGCCTCATCATGTTTGGCGTGCTGCCCCTGGCGATGACCATCTACTGCGTGGCCATCGGCATCGGCGTGGCGCAGGGTGCCGAGTGGGCCCTCAACAACCCCACGCACATCTACCAGAACAGCTGGTTCCACTACGCCAAGGTGTACGCGGCGCTGGCCGGCTGCATCGGCTTCATGATGATCAAGTACAAGTGGGGCAAGCTGGGCCGCGCGCACTGGTTCCGCGCCTGGCCGTTCGTGATCGTGGCCATCAACATCCTCATCGCCGTTGGCTCCGACTTCGAGAGCGCCTACCACTTCTTTGCCCTGGGCGAGACGACCTGGGTCACCTCCGAGGGCGCCACGCAGCTCGCTGGCTGGAACAACGTCTTCAACGGCATCGCCGGCATCATCAACATCTTCTGCATGACCGGCTGGTGGAGCGTCTACGCCTCCAAGGACGAGGCCGACATGCTGTGGCCCGACATGACGTGGGTCTACATCATTGCCTACGACATCTGGAACTTCTGCTACACCTACAACTGCCTGCCGCACCACGCCTGGTACTGCGGCCTGGCCCTGCTGCTTGCGCCCACCGTCGCCAACTTCTTCTGGAACAAGGGCGGCTGGATCCAGAACCGCGCGTACACGCTGGCCATCTGGTGCATGTTCGCGCAGGTCTTCCCCGCCTTCCAGGAAAAGAGCGTCTTCGTGACGCACTCGACGCTCAACCCCACCACGGCCACCGTCGTGTCGGTCATGGCGCTCGTGGCCAACGTCGCGGCGATTGTCTACATCGTCTATCGTGCCAAGAAGCTGGGCGTCAACCCCTACAAGCAGGACGTCTTCAAGGGCACGAGGGATTGGGAGCAGGCCACGGCCCGTCGCGAGCCTGCCGAGAACGATCCCGCGCTGCAGGCCTAGTCCTTGTGCGAGAAGCGCGAGCGGCCCGGTGCGCCTAACGCAACCGTCTGACATATGCGAGCGCACGCGCCGCGGCGACCGAGCGATCGGCGTCGCGGCGTTTTCGTTGCGGCGTGACAAAGGGGTCAGAGCCCCGCATCGCGCTACGGGGCCTCGTCCCCAGGCCCTGCCACAGAATCCTAGGAAAATGCCGTTAACCGCATTTTGCGGATAGCCATAACGTCACTTTCCTAGGATTCTGCGAAAGAGCTCTGGCCCCCTGTCACGCCAGAGCAATCTGCCTGGTGGCGACGCGGACGAGAAGGGCGGGCGAGTGCGAGACGAGCACCATGCCCCAGCCGTCGCGTTCCTGCAGGTCAAGCAGCACACCCCAAAGCTCCGCCTGGGTCACGGCGTCGAGCATCGCGGTCGACTCGTCGGCGATGAGGTAGCGCGGCCCGCACGACAGCGCCCGTACCATGGCAAAGCGCATGAGCTCGCCGCCGGAGAGCTCATGCGGCAGGCGCGCCAGCCACTCGTCGCGCACGCCAAACGCACGGCGCAGCGCCACCACGTCGACATCCGGCGCAACGCGCGCCTCGGCCAGGCTCGCCCCCATGCGCATGCGCGGGTCGAACGCCTCCTCGGGATGCTGCAGCAGCAGCTGCACGGGGCTCGCTCCCTCGCGCAGCGCCCCCACACGCGCGAGCGGCTCGCCGTCCACCAAGACCCTGCCAGCCGTGGGCACGAGATAGCCCGCAAGCAGCCGACACAGCGTCGTCTTGCCCGCGCCCGATGGCGCCACAAGCGCCACGCGCTCGCCCGGCTCCACCCTCACGCCGGGATAGCGCAGCGTCCGCCTGCCGCACGGATAGCGATACACGATGTCACGCGCCTCAAGCGCCATGGCGCTCACCCTCCCCCAGCTCGTCAGTCACCGCAAAGTCATGGCCCGGCAGCGCGTGCCACAGCGCGCGCGAGAAGGGGTGACGCAGCAGCTCGGGCGCGGCAAAGCTCTCCACGCACGTCTCCTCCACCACCGTGCCGCCGCGAAAGACCGCCACGCGGTCGGCCACGCGCAGGGCCAGCTCGATGTCGTGCGTAATGAGCAGCACGCCGCCGCCCGCGCTGGCAAACGACCGCAGGTCGTCGAGGGCGTGGACCGCCAGCTCGAGGTCCAGGCCCGGCGTGGGCTCGTCGGCGATGATGAGCCGAGGGTTCTCCATGAGCGCGCACATCAGCAACACTCGGCGCGCCATGCCGCCCGACAGCTCGTGCGGGTACATCCGCTCGACCTCGGGCGCAAGCCCATAGGCCGAGAAGAGCTCGCGCTGGCGGCTCATGCGACGGCGCGCGTCCTCGCGACGCTGCGCCCGGGTGGCCCCGCACGGCACGCCGCGGACCTGCTGCCCCACGCGCATGAGCGGGTCGAGGCTGCCCACGCCCTGGGGCACGAGAGAGACGCCCCGCCCCTGCAGCGCGGCCAGCCTCCCCGCGTCCATGCGCTCGCCGTCGAACCAGATACGGCCCGTCACCTCGGAGTTTCTCTCGTAGCGGCCCACCAGGGCGTCGGCCAGGACGCTCTTGCCCGAGCCGCTCGCGCCCACTACAGCAAGCACCTCGCCCGCATGGACCGAAAGTGACAGCCCGTGCAGCACCTCGGTGCGCACGCGAGGCGCCGCAAAGTAGGGGGCGCTGGCGTCGTAGAGATCAAACGCCACAGTGAGGTCCTCGACCGACAGCAGGTGGTGGCCGCCCGCGCGATGCGAGTACGCCGCGTGGGTGTGATGGTGGTGGTACTCGCCGTCGGCGTGGTCGCCGCTGCGCCCATGGTTGCAGACGGGCGCGATACGCTCGCCGTCGACGTGGTCGCACCCGGCGTCACCGTTCTTCTTGGCAGCAGCAGACCCAAGCACCTCAGCATCATCTACCCGCATGTTATTCATCAACCTCACCACCTACTCCTGCACCGTGCGGGCGCTCGTGAGCGCACGCACGAGCGAGCCCAGGCCCGCAAACGCGAGCACCACGGCAAGCAGCGCCGCCCCCGGCAGCACCGCGAGCCACCAGTAGCCGGCCGAGAGGTACTGCATCGACTCGGACAAGATCACGCCAATCGCCGGCAGCTCGGGCGGCAGGCCAAAGCCCAAAAACGTGATGGATGCCTCGTGCAGGATCGCGTGCGGAAACGCCACCACCGTGCCCACGAGCAGCTGCGGCAGCAGGGCCGGCAGCACGTGGCCAAAGGCGATGCGCCAGGGGCTGGCGCCAGCCGCGCGCGCCGCGGCAAGCCAGGGCTGCTCGCGCAGCTGCATCACCTCGGCGCGCAGCACGCGCGCAAGGCTCGGCCAGTGCGTGAGCGCCACGCCCACGGCCACGCCCACAACGCCGCGCCCCAGCGCATAGCTGATGAGCAGCAGCAAGATGAGATGTGGCACGCCCATCACCAGGTCGATGAACCACGAGACGGCCGCATCGGCCGCGCGCCCGCCCAGCGCCGTCGCGAGCGCCAGGGCACACGCCACCACGCTCGAGCACGCGGCGGCGACGAGCCCCACCAAGACCGAGGTCGACAGGCCAGCGAGGGTGCGCGCGAGCATGTCTCGGCCCATCCAGTCGCAGCCAAAGGGGTGCGCCGGGCTGGGCGCGAGGTTGCGCGCAGCAAAGTCGGTCTGGCTGGCAACATCCCACAGGGCGCGGCCCGCCCCCACGACGAGCGCCAGGGCCACCGCAAGGACGATGATGCCAAGGAGCGCACGGCGGCGATTGCCCGCGCCGCGGACGGCGGGCACATGGAAGGTCGTGAGGCTTGCGGATTCGCTAGGCATGGCGACTTGCCCTCCCCTCTCGGATGCGCGGGTCGATGACGCCGTACAGAACGTCTGCCAGCAGGTTTCCGCCAAAGACCACCACAGCCGAGACGAGCGCGATGGCCACGAGCAGCGGCGCGTCGCCACCCAGCCCCGCCGTGACGGCCGCCTGGCCCAGCCCCGGGTACGAGAAGACTTGCTCGACCAGAACCGAGCCGCCAAAGACCTCGCTCACCGAGGCGAGCTCGATGGTGAGCGCCGGCAGCACGAGGTTGCGCAGGCCATGGCGAAGAAGCACGCTCGCACGGCTCTCGCCGCGGCTCGCCGCGAAGCGCGCGTAGTCGCTGTCCATGACCTCGATGGTCTTCTCGCGCGTGTGCAAAGCAATGCTCGGCATGTTCGAGACGGCCAGCACCAGCGCCGGCAGGATGAGGTGGTACAGGTGCGCGGACAGGCTCACCTGGGAGGCGGCCACGCCAACGGGTGCCGAGAAGCCCAGCGGGAACCACCCAA
>UQSV01000070.1 GCA_900543875.1 uncultured Coriobacteriaceae bacterium
TGGCGCCGCAGGCACCGCGCGCGCCGGCGGCACGGGCGGCCCCGCAGGCGCGCGGGCACAGCTCGCAGCGCTCGTACTCCTTGGGGGCCGGGGCTGTGATGGGTCCGCATGCCAACACGGTCTCCCCAGCCGCTTCCCTCGCGGAGTCGGGCGAGGCAGGCCCGCCTTGCTTCACGTCTTCCATGGTTGCCTCCCCCGCCGGTCAACGTCGCGGACCCGCATGCGGCGCGGACGCGACGTCTCGATACAAAAAGAGCGGACCACAGTGTGGCCCGCTCGGCAATTCCTGGTGGAGACGAAGGGAATCGAACCCTCGGCCTCTGCCATGCGACGGCAGCGCTCTCCCAGCTGAGCTACGTCCCCAGGCGCGTTTGCGCGTAGGTAATTGTACCGTGCCCCGCGCCCGTGTCAATCGAGAACTTTTGGGGCAAGGCGAACGAGAGGAGCGCGCCCGTGGTCTCTCCCCCCAACACAAAATCCTAGGAAAACGCCTTTATCGCTATCCGTTAATAGCACTTGTCGCCATTTTCCTAGGATTCTGTGGATAAGCAAAGCGGGGGCGGAAGAGTGAGACGTGGACTGTGGGCGAGCGGCGCAACGGGTCTGAAGGGTGGGCTGTGGGCGAGCGGCGCAACGGGGCTGAAGAGTGAGACATGAGTGAGCGAAGCAGAGGGCAGAAGAACGAGATGAAATGGCTCGGCCTAGCACCACGCCGCGCGACCGCTCGCTCGGCAACAAAAAAGCGCCCGGATGGGCGCTTGGGCAGACGATAACGTCGCCCCCCGCAGGTGCGATAATGAACCCACCTCTCAAAAGGTGGGTGCCCTCGCCGGCTGTTCCAGCTTCCCCCAAACGGAGGATGCCTGTACTGAGCTCGGTATATGGGCTCCCAGGAAACGCTTGTCGGTTCACCCAGTTTGCCCTGCGGGGAGCTGACACCTCCACTATACCCAAGCCATTCGTCGGTTCCAGTCTTGACATGCGCGCTCCCCACAAAACCAGCAGCGTGAGCTGCACTTCAAGCTGGTATCATGAATCTACTTGTATCTATTGGATGACCCCGAGACGCCCGCGCGTCATCGGGCGAAAGGCTGCAACGTTTTGGTGACGAGATGGTGGATTCCCTGTGCCCTGCTGTTCCTTACGGCACTTGTCGTGACGCTCGTCGCCACGCCCCTCGCCCGAAAAATCGCCATTCGCCTTGGCGCCGTTGACAAACCCTCCAAGCGCCGCATCAACAAGGTCGCCATCCCCCGCATGGGCGGCATCGCAATCTTCCTGGCGCTGGCAGCGGCAGTCCTGGTGCAGTACCTCGGCACCAGGTACCTCGGATGGCCGCTGGTCCTTACCCCCTGGCGCTTCTCGACCGTCGACTACCCTCTGCTGGGCGTGTCGTTCCTCGTGATCTTCATCACCGGCGCCATCGACGACGTCCTGCAGCTCAAGCCCCTCGCCAAGCTCGCCGGCCAGGTGCTCGCCGCCGTCATCGCGGTGTGCTCGGGCCTCACCGTAGGCGTCATCATGAACCCGTTCGGCCATGGCGAGATCGTGCTTGGCTGGCTCGCCTACCCCATCACGGTGGCCTATCTCGTGGCCTACGTGAACATCATCAACCTCATCGACGGCCTGGACGGCCTGGCCTCGGGCATCACGTTCATCTCGAGCTGTACGCTGTTCTACATGGCTGCGCTCTCCAACAGGCTCGACTCCGCCGCCATCGCCATCTCGCTCGCCGGCGCCACACTGGGCTTCCTTCGCTACAACTTCAACCCGGCGTCGATTTTCCTCGGAGACTCGGGATCGCTCCTGCTGGGCTTTGCGCTGGGCACCGTCTCGCTGCTCAACGTCACGCGCGTGGCGGGCCTCACGACCCTCATCGTGCCGCTCGTCATCTCGTTCGTGCCCATCGTCGACACGTTCTCGGCCATCATCCGCAGGAAGCGCGCCCACGTGAGCGTGGGCCAGGCCGACAAGGGCCATATCCACCACAGGCTCATCCAGGACGGCTACAACCAGCGCCAGGCCGTCGTGCTCATGTACCTGTGGACGGCGATGCTCAGCGTGGGCGCCATCATCATGACGCAGATCGAGGTGGCACCGCGCATCGTCGTCTTCTGCCTGCTCATTGGCGCCTCTTTTGCCTTCGCGGCGCACCTGCACCTGTTCGACCCGGTACTGCTGCACCACTACAACCCCAAGAGCGGCGAGGACGAGCTCGTGTCGCCCGACGACCCGGCCTTTGCCGTGGAGCAGGCCCGCATCGAGGAGCACGCCGAGGAGCGCCGCGAGGACTTCGTGGAGCGCCTTCTGCGCCACGACGACGAGAAGTAGCTGCGGTCCCCTCTCGGCGAGAATCGCTTCGTTTGGCCGGTGTGCCGTTCCCGCCCAGCCAGCGCGGAGCAGGCCTATTGCGAGAATATCGAAGTGCCAGGGGCGCGCTTTAGTCGCGTCAGGCACGCGGCTCAATAGCCCAACGCGCACCCTATGCCGCGTGCGCAACGAAACAGACACGGCACCCTAAGGGCGCGTTTTAGTCGCATCGCGCACGCGATTGCCCTGCCAAACTAGGCGCGCAGCTGCCCCGACAAGCTCCACCGGCACGCGAATCACGCCCACATACGCGTCAGCTGCCATACCAACACAAAAAGGCCCGCACGCTTGCGCGCACGGGCCTCGTTAGAGCTAAGGGTGACGCTTACTCGGCGTCGGCGATGGCCTTCTTGGCGACCTCGGCCAGAGCGGCGAACGCGGCCTCGTCCTCGTAGGCGATCTGCGAGAGGACCTTACGGTCGAGCTCGACGCCGGCGAGCTTCAGGCCGTGCATGAACGTGGAGTAGCTCATGTCGTTCATGCGGGCGGCAGCGTTGATGCGCTGAATCCAGAGACGACGGACGTCGCGCTTCTTGTTGCGGCGGTCGCGGTACTGGTACTGCAGGGAGTGCTGGACCTGCTCCTTCATACCACGGAAGGTGCGGGAGGAAGTGCCGTAGTAGCCCTTCGAGAGCTCCTTGAGGGTCTGACGCTTCTTACGGCCAGCAACGGCGCGCTTGACTCGTGCCATGTTAGATCAACTCCTAGTGAAAAAATGCGGACAGGCGCGGGCGCGCTACTTGCCCATGCGGGACGAAACGACCTTGACGTCGGCCGGGGCGAGCTCGGTCTCCTTGCGGAAGCCACGGATGCGCTTCTGGGACTTCTTGGTGAGGATGTGGCTCTTGAAAGCCTTGGCGCGCATGATCTTGCCGGTGCCGGTGCGGCGGAAACGCTTGGCCGTACCCTTGTGCGTCTTCATCTTAGGCATGCTAGTTCTCCTTCTTATCCTTATCGCTCGCCTCGGGGGCCTTCTCGTCGAAGGCGCCCTTGATAGGCGCGACGAGCATGTGCATGTTGCGACCCTCCATCTTCGGCTGGCTCTCAACCGTAGCGTAGGGCTTGAGGTCGGCGGCCAGGCGCTCGAGCACGTTGAGACCCTGCTCGGGGTGGGCCATCTCACGACCACGGAACATGATGGTCACCTTGACGCGCGCGCCCTTCTTGAGGAAGCGCATGACGTGACCCTTCTTGGTCTCGTAGTCACCGGTGTCGATCTTGGGACGGAACTTCATCTCCTTGATCTCGACCTTGGCCTGGTTCTTGCGAGCCTGCTTGGCCTTGATCGCCTGCTCGTACTTGTACTTGCCGTAGTCCATGACCTTGCAGACGGGCGGCTCGGCGTTCGGGGCGATCTCGACGAGGTCGAGACCCTGCTCGGAGGCGATGCGCAGGGCGTCGCGGACACCAAACAGGCCGAGCTGGGAACCGTCGACGCCAATCAGGCGGCAGGAGCGAGCGGTGATCTCCCCGTTGATACGGGGACCTTCGGACTTGGCTATCTTACACACCTTCCCTTCCTTGCGGCGCACCCTCCCGGGCGCCTCGCCGCACGTGTGGCGCGAGACCGGCTGTCCCGTGCCGCAAACCGCCGCGGGCCTCGTCGGCCCGCAACGAAAAACCGGAGCTGCGCTTGGCACAGCTCCGGCAAGATTCAGGCAAACGCCGCCGCATTGGCGACCTATATCCCTATTCCTACCAGACAGCTGCCCTGGGGCGCCGTTCAGGTGGGGTCACAACCTCTGACCCGCTTCACGATGCAGCCTTGCGGCCACACGAATTGATAGTATTGCACTCAGCAAACATACGCGCAAGGAGAAATATGAGTCCCAGACAACGCATGCACAAGAGGCACACGAACGGCCAGGGTCGCGGCAATCGTGCGCGGGGCGAGCAGGCGCCCGCCAAGCCGCAGGAGCTCGACGAGGCCACGGGCCTGCCCCTCCACCTCGTCGAGGCCGTGCGCCGCGAGCGCGCCGAGCTTGCGGACACCATCATAACGGGTTGGGGCGAGGCGCGCCCCGTGACCCTGCGCGCTAACACGCTTCGCTCGGATGCCGAGAGGGTCGCGGCGGCACTCGACGAGACGGGCATCGGCTACGCTCGTGTGCCGTGGTACGCAGACGCCTTCGTGCTGGGAGAGGGCACCGTCGAGCGAGACGTCTGGGCCCTCGACGCCTACCAGGCGGGCGAGCTCTACCTCCAGAGCCTCTCCTCGATGCTGCCGCCGCTTGCGCTCTCCCCCGTCCCGGGCGCCGACGTGCTCGACATGTGCGCGGCCCCCGGCGGCAAGACGAGCCAGATGGCGGCCCTGGCCCCCGCCGCGCCGGGCGTGCGGGCGGCGCGCGTCACGGCCTGCGAGCTCTCCGCCCCGCGTGCCGAGAAGCTCGAGCACAACCTCGCAAAGCTGGGCGCCACCAACGTGCAGGTCATGCGTTGCGACGCGCGCAGGCTCGACTCGTGGTTTGCCTTTGACCAGGTGCTGCTCGACGCGCCCTGCACGGGCTCTGGCACGGTGCGCACGCACGACGGCCACGCCGCGCGCTACCTCACGCCCGAGCTCGCGGACCGCGTGGAGCGCTCGCAACGCGCACTTCTCGACAAGGGCCTCGAGGTGCTGAAGCCCGGCGGCGCGCTCGTCTATTCCACCTGCTCGATCCTCTCGCGCGAGAACGAGGACGTCGTGGAGTGGGCGCTCTCGCGTCACGGCGACTGCGAGCTTGCGAGCGTCGAGGTGGGTGGCCTGACAGACGCGGGCGACCTTGCGCCCACCGTGCTGCCCACGCGCCTTGCCGGCACTCTCACGGTGTGCCCCAGCAGGCTCTACGAGGGCTTCTTCGTCTCGAGGATCGTCAAGCGCGGCTAGGTACGGCATCAGCACTCTCGCAGACTTACTGTCCCGCAGTACCCGTACAATCAACCTGGTGTACGCGACATGCGAGAGGTGCAGATATGCCAGGCATGAAATCTGATGCAGTAGCCTTTTCCCGCAAATGGGCCAACAGGGGCAACGAGAACCAAGACACGCAGCTCTTCTGGATCGATCTCTTTCAGCATGTCCTGGGGCTTGATGACGCCGTCTCTCGCCTGGAGTTCGAGAAGCCCGTCTCCACGGCGGCGAGCACGCACGAGGGCTACATCGACGTCCTCATTCCCTCGGCCAAGACCCTCGTCGAGCAGAAGTCGCTTGGAATCGATCTCTCCAAGGTAGAGACGAGGCAGGGCCGCAAGGTAACGCCCGCCCAGCATGGACTGGCCTATGCGCAGGGAATGCCACTCTCGCAGCAACCCCGCTACATCGTCGCCTGCAACTTCGCCGAGTTCTGGGTCTACGACCACACAGGCCATACGAGATATCAGTTCCGCCTCCGCAAGAATTCTTTCTGAGCGGGAAAACGATGCGAACGCCACGCTTGCCGATCTATATGATCCGAGCTTTATGCCAAAAGGACTTAGGATGGCTCACGCGGAACTCGATGCAGCGGTTGAGGCTGCCTATGGCGTGGACTTCAACGGCAACGAGGAGAAGATCGTAGCCCGCTTGTTTAAGCTCTATGCAGAAAAGACCGGAGAAGAGGGCCAATAATAACAAGCGGCAACAAAATAGCGCCGCACCCGTTTTCAAAACGGGTGCGGCGCTTCATCTTGGCTAATAAAAATTTACGCCTGCTCCTCGAGGGCGTGGCCACGCTCCTCGAACATGCCCTCGACCTCCTCGGGCGTTGTGTCGAGGGCGCAGGCGAGCTCCTCGAGGGAGCGCTCGCGGGCGTCGCGCAGGACGCGGGCGAGGTAGGAGCTGGGCTTCTTGGAGCAGGCCTCCGCGGCGGCGATGCGCTCGAGCATCGTCTTGGTGACGCGCAGGCTCTCGGGGATGCCGAGCTTGAGGCGCTGCTTGAAGTGCTTCTCCTCGAGGCCCGAGTTGCGGTCGGAGAAGGGGTCGCACGTAAGGTCGCCATAGCCGTCGATGGCGGCGAGCGCCTCGTCGCGGCTCACGGGCGGGTGCAGGTTCTTCTCGGCCTGGGCGGCGGGGTACATGAGGCGCGCGGCCCCGCGGCCGCTGCCGGCTTCGAGGATGAGCATCGGCGAGGGAGAGTCCTCAAAGCCCACGACGGTGCACAGGCCCTGACCAGGATGCATGACACGCTCACCAATGGAAAACATCGCTACCTCCGCTATGGCCACGTCGCTTGGGAGCGGGCACTACTCACTTTTCACACTGGTATAAGATTAGCACCAATTTTTTGAATAACCGCAGGTAAATTCGTAAGGTCTCCGTATTTTGGGGCATACTTACACGTTTGCGCCCATTCTAGGGGCGCCACTTTCGCTATACTTCCATTCAATGCGTGGCCGCGCGCGGCCACCTCGATCGCCCGAGTGGTGGAATGGCAGACACGGAGGTCTCAAAAACCTCTGGGGAAACCCGTGCGAGTTCGACCCTCGCCTCGGGCACCACGCATAGGAGAAGGCCCGGACGCAGCCAACCTGCCGTCCGGGCCTTTTTTATGCCCCTAGGCCTGTAAGCCACAGATTACGTGTCGCACAACCTCGCTCTCGGCCACCGAGCGCCCCGCCTCGCCGAGCACCCAAATCTACGTGTCACAGCATTCGGCACCCGCTTTTACGCGCTAGGAAGCTTCCGAGCGCGTAAAAGCGGGTGCCGAATGGCGGGCAGCACGTAATGGCGGGCGCGAGTGACGGACGTCGGTAAAGGCGGGTGCCGAATGGCGGGCAGCACGTAATGGCGGGCGCGAGTGACGGACGTCGGTAAAGGCGGGTGCCGAATGGCGGGCAGCACGTAATGGCGGGCGCGAGTGACGGACGTCGGTAAAGGCGGGTGCCGAATGGCGGGCAGCACGTAATGGCGGGCGCGAGTGACGGACGTCGG
>UQSV01000071.1 GCA_900543875.1 uncultured Coriobacteriaceae bacterium
ACAAGTCTCTTCTCGTCCATGCTAGCTCCTCCCAAATGAGACGAGGGGACTGCCCCGTCTCACCCATGTCTTCGGTGTCCATGCCACGGCTGTGACGATGTGGCACCAATTACTCCCCTTAAAGTATTTTTCAGAACGAATCTGTACTATCGTTCGATAGTATCTGAACAAAGAGAACGAAATGTTCCGTAACTTGCGCTCGCGCAAAGCTGAACGCCAGCTGCGAAACGGGAGGGCCACCATCATGCAGTTTGACCTCGACAAGAGCGTTCGCTATGGCCTCGCCTACTCGGGAGGCGTCGACTCGTGTTACCTGCTCGCGGAGCTGCTGCGCGAGGGCTACGACGTCAAGGCCTACACCATCCTCGACGACCTGCAGATTGCCCGCGACACCGACGACTCGGTGACCATCGCCAAGATGCTCGGCGCCGAGCAGCAGATCATCCCCATCAACATCTGGGAGGGCCACGAGGACCTGCGCGCCAACCCGCATGACCGCTGCTACCACTGCAAGTCGATGGTCTTTGGCACCATCCTCGAGCACATGCGCGCAGACGGCCGCACCGTCCTGCTCGACGGCACAAACGCCAGCGACCGCGAGGACCGCCGCCCGGGCTTTCGCGCCATCCACGAGCTGGGCATCGTGTCACCCCTGCGCGCGGCCGGCCTCACCAAGGACATGGTGCGTAAGGAGTCTGCCAAGCTGGGCCTGCCCACGGCCAACAAGCCCAGCTATGCCTGCTACGGGGCCTACTTCGAGCAAGGCGAGGCCATCACGCCCGAGTCTTTGCGCAAGACCGTCGACAAGTTCATGAGCTCGCACCCCGACGCCGCCGACCGCGTGCGCACCGACGGCAACATCGAGCCGAGCCCCGCAGAGGCCAAGGCCCTGCGTCTCGAGAACGAGCGCGCCCGCGCGGCCCGCGAGCGCGACGCCGCCAAGGCCGCGGCCGCCAAGGGCGAGCAGGGCGGCGAGAACTAGATGGACAAGGCAGAGCTCGAAGAGCTGCTGGGGCGTGTCGCCGCAGGCAGCGCCAGCGTGGCCGACGCCCTCGCACGCATCCAGACCGCCCCGGTGGCAGACGTGGGCTACGCGCGCCTCGACCTTGCCCGCGGCGTTCGCCAGGGCGCGGGCGAGGTCGTCTACGGCGAGGGCAAGACGGCCGAGCAGATCGCCGGCATCGTTGACGCCCTCGAGGGGGCGGGCCAGCGCCGCGTGCTCGTGACGCGCCTCTCCCCCGAGAAGTGCGAGCGCGTGCGGGCTCTCTCCGCCCGCGCGGACCTACTCGACTACCACGAGGATTCGCGCCTGGCGATCGTGGGCGGCCTTCCCGAGCCCAGCGGCAATGGAACCGTCGTGGTGGCGTGCGCCGGCACGAGCGACCTGCCCGTCGCCGAGGAGGCGGCGCTCACCGCCGAGTTTCTCGGCAACCGCGTCGAGCGCATCTGCGACGTGGGCGTGGCGGGGCTGCACCGCCTGCTCGCCTGCACCGAGCAGCTCGCCCGCGCGCAGGTCATCATCGCCGTCGCCGGCATGGAGGGGGCACTTGCGAGCGTCATCGGCGGCCTCGTGAGCTGCCCGGTCATCGCCGTGCCCACCAGCGTTGGCTACGGCGCGAGCCTGGGCGGCGTCGCGGCGCTGCTGTCGATGCTCAACTCCTGTGCGAGCGGCGTGAGCGTCGTCAACATCGACAACGGCTTTGGCGCCGGCTACCAGGCAAGCCTCATCAACCACCTCCCGGGCGCGGCCGCGCCCGGCAACGACCGTTAGGAGCATCATGGGAAGGACCCTGTACCTCGACTGCAGCTCCGGCATCAGCGGCGACATGACGGTCGCCGCGCTTCTCGACCTGGGGGCCAGCGAGGAGCACCTGCGCCAGCAGCTCGCGACGCTGCCGGTAAGCGGCTTTGACGTCGTCGTGACGCGCGTGAGCAAGAGCGGCCTTGCCGCCTGCGACTTTGACGTGCGCCTCGCCCACGGCCTTGAGAACCACGACCACGACATGGCCTGGCTCTACGGGCACGAGAGCGCTCACGAGCACGCGCACGATCACGGGGGCGAACACGATGCAGAGCACGAGCACGCGCATGAGCACGATGCCGAGCACACGCACCACCACGAGCACGCGTGCACCGTCGAGCTCGACCACGACCACCTGGCCGAGCACGACCACGGCCACCATCACCACCACGACCATCACGGCCACGCGCACGCGCACCGCTCGATGGCCGACGTCCGCGCTATCATCGAGGGCTCCCAACTCACCGCGCGCGCCCGGGCGCTCGCCCTCTCGATCTTTGGCAAGCTTGCCGAAGCCGAAGCCGCCGCGCACGGCGCCACACCCGACACTGTGATGTTTCACGAGGTGGGGGCCATCGACTCCATCGTCGACATCTGCTCGGTCGCCATCTGCCTCGACGACCTCGACGTCACCGACGTCATCGTGACGAGCCTCTCCGAGGGCCACGGCACCATCCGCTGCGCCCACGGCGTCATGCCCATCCCCGTGCCCGCCGTCGCCAACCTGTGCGCCGCCGCGCGCATCGCGCTTGTCCCCGCAGACGTCACCGGCGAGCTCGTGACCCCCACGGGCGCCGCCGTCGTGGCCGCGCTGCGCACGGGCAGCCGTCTGCCCCACTCCTACGCCATCGAGCGCGTGGGCTACGGCGCGGGCAAGCGCCCCTACGAGGGCTGCTCGGGCGTGCTGCGCGCAATGCTGCTCGCCGACTCCGGGAGCGCCGACGCCGGTGACGGCGACCGCGGCGTCGTCACCAAGCTCGAGTGCGACCTCGACGACTGCACGGGCGAGGCCCTCGGCCACGTCATCGAGCTGCTCATGGCAGCCGGCGCCCGCGAGGCCCACGCCATCCCGCTCGTCATGAAGAAGGGGCGCCCGGGCCACCAGCTCGAGGTCATCTGCAACGACGAGCTCGCGCCCGCCCTCGAGCGCATTATCTTCGAGAACACCACCACCATCGGCATTCGCTCGCACGAGGAGCGCCGCCACGCGCTGCCGCGCACGCCCAGCACGGTCGAAACGCCCTTTGGCCACGTCGAGACCAAGCGCGTCGTGATGCCCGACGGCAGCGTGCGCGCCTACCCCGAGTACGCGAGCGTCGTCGCCGCCAGCGAGCGCACGGGCGCGTCGTTCCAAGACGTCTTCGCCGCCACGCAGGCCGCGGGGTTCTTTGCCAAGGCAGGCGAGGTCAGATTCGACTCGCCCACGCCCGGCGACGGCAAGCGGGGCTAGCCGTGGACAAGAGGAGGCGGCGCAGCCGCGAGGCCATCCAGCAGGCGTTCGTCGAGCTGCTCGACGAGCAGGGCTACTCGCGCACCACGGTGCAGGACATCATCAGCCGCGCGGGCGTGGGGCGCGCCACGTTCTACGCGCAGTTCCACAGCAAGGATGACCTGCTCGAGGCCCAGGTCTGCGACGTGTGCTGCCACGCGTTCGAGCCAAGCGGCGAGGTGGGCACCAGCCCGCTCGCCCAGACCGAGCACGTCCTCGCGGGCCTGCACAGAAGCGAGAGCGGCCTGCGCGAGCTTGTCTCGGGCAACGGCTCGGAGCGCTTCGCCGACTGCCTGCGCCACGCCATCGTGCGGCGCGCCAGCGAGCGCATCCCGGCGTGCCCGGCGGGCCCCGCGGCCTCGATGAACCGCTCGATCCTCGAGCACCACATCGCCGCGAGCTTTGTGGGGCTCGTGCGCTGGTGGGCCTGGCACGACTTTGCAATGAGCGCGCACGAGGTGGCGCTCAACTACCTGCGCGTGATTCTGCCGCTGTTTGGAGAAGAGCCGCCAACGGAGTAAAACGGATGCGTGCGCGTCCCATTTGGGCGCGCACGCATTTTGCTATCCCGCGCCCGCGCACGCCGCGAGCCCGCGCCCCAAGCACCCGCAACCCGAGGAGCACTGATGACCTACCCCGTCTTTGACATGCACTGCGACACGGCAGACCGCCTGGCCTGGCAGTTTCTCAGCGACGACCTCAAGCAGGCCTGCGGCATGGACTTCTACGGCCCCGGCGACGCAGACGACCCGCAGGGCTGCCGCTCGCTCGCCCAGAGCCACTGCCACATCTCGCTCGAGAAGATCGGCGCCACGCCGTGGGCCCAGTGCTTTGCCTGCTACGTCCCCGACGCCCTGGCGCCCGCACAGGCGGCCGCGTTCTACGACGCGGTGAACGCCCACCTCGACGCCGAGGTCGCCACGAACGCCGCGGTCGTTTTGCCCGTCACGTCTGCCGCGCAGGTTCACGAGGTGCTCAAGGGCGCCGGCGAGCCGCACGTGGCCGCCGTCCGCACCATCGAGAACGCCCGTATGTTCGCCGCAGACCTCGGGCTCGTCGAGCGCTACGCCGCCCGCGGCGTGCTCATGGCATCGCTCAGCTGGAACGCCGCGGGCCCGCTCGCGAGCGGCCACGACACCCACGAGCACCTCTCCGAGCTGGGCCGCGACGCCCTCGCCGAGATGGAGCGCAACCGCATCGTGCTCGACGTGAGCCACCTCAACGACGAGTGCTTCGCAGACGTCGCGGCCGCGAGCAGCCGCCCGATCGTGGCGAGCCACTCGAACTCCCGCGCCGTGTGCCCGCACAAGCGCAACCTCACCGACGACCAGTTTGCCCGCATCCGCGACTGCGGCGGCGTCGTGGGCCTCAACTACTGCGACAAGTTCCTCTCGACCAAGGTGCTCGAGGGGCACACCACCAACGTGTCGTTCGACGAGATAGCGGCCCACGTCGAGCATTGGCTTGACCTGGGTGGCGAGAACGTCGTGGCGCTGGGCGGCGACTTCGACGGCGCCTCCGTGCCCAGCCTGCTCGACGGCACCGACAAGATGGGAGCCTTCCAGCAGCTTCTCGAGCAGCGCTTTGGCGCCGCCATCACGGCCAAGCTCTGCTACGGCAACGCCCTCGCCTTCTTCGAGCGCGCCTCGCACTAGCCGCCTGGCCCGTCTTAGCCAAAAACGCCGGGATCCCGCATCGCGGACTCCCGGTGTTCTCGCATGTGGCAGGGCCATTCGCAGATTATTAGCTACAAGCCCCTACGCGCGATTCTCGAACTTGGCCAGCAGGTGCTCGAGCTCCTCCTCGACCGTCTTGGCGCGGCGGCAGCGCGGCGCCAGGTCGAGCATCGTGTCGAAGCACGGGTCCATGAGGTAGGGGTGGCCCACCGCCTCGAGCATCTGACGGTCGTTCTCGGCATCGCCAAAGGCGGCCATGTCGGCCAGGTCGATGCCCAGCACCTCGCCCAGCTCGCGGATGGCCGAGCCCTTGTTGACGCCGCGCATGATCACGTCGATCCACTCGGCGCCCGAGGTTACGACCTCGCAGTCGCGGCCAAAGCAGTCGGCGAACATCTCGCGCACCTGCTCGTTGCGCTCGGGGTCCACCGTGAACGACACCTTGATGAGCGCCTCGCGCACGTCCTCTGGGCGGCTCACGGCGCTGATGTCGTAGCCCTTCGCGGTACGCATGTGCTCGATGAGCTCGGGCGTCTTCTCGCTCGCATAGGCGTGGCGCTCGCCCGACAGCACGTAGGCCGCGCCCGGCGTCTCGTCGATGAGGTGGCAGATGTCGAGCGCGAGCTCGCGCGGCATCGTGTGGCGCACGAGCGTCTCGCCCTGCCAGACGACCTCGCCGCCGTTCTCGCACAGGTAGCCAATGCGGTCGGCCACCGGCTCGAAGAGGTGGCGCAGGCTCGCGTACTGCCTGCCGCTCGCGGCCATGAACAGCGCGCCGGCGTCGCAGACGCGCTCGATCACGGCGAACGCCTCGGGCCTGGGCAGGTTGCGCCCGCCAATGAGCAGCGTTCCGTCGAGGTCGGTCGCCACGAGCCTGATGTTTCCCTCGAGTCCTGTAGCCATGCATTCTCCCTCGTAAAGCTTAAAATCCGCGGCGCATTATATCCTGCGCGCGGCCAGATGCCAGCGAGAGCAGCCCCATCGGCCCCTCGCTGGTATCATTCTCTTCGGAATTCACACCCGCTCGCGGGTATCGGGCGGCACCGCCGCCCGTCACAAAAGGGAGAAGACATGGACCGCACCAAGATCGTCGAGCTGTACCGCACCGCCGAGCAGCTCGGCGGCACCACCGTCACCGTCGCCGGCTGGACCAAGTCCGTCCGCGACATGAAGAACTTTGGCTTCGTCACGCTCAACGACGGTAGCTGCTTCAAGGACCTGCAGGTTGTCATGAACCGCGAGACGCTCGCCAACTACGACGAGATCTCGCACCTGTCGGGCTACAACGCGCTCATCTGCACCGGCACGCTCAAGCTCACGCCCGAGGCCCAGCAGCCCTTCGAGCTCACCGCCCAAACCATCACCGTCGAGGGCACCTGCGCGGCCGACTATCCGCTGCAGAAGAAGCGCGCCACCGTCGAGTTCCTGCGCACCCAGCAGCACCTACGCCCGCGCACCAACCTGTTCCGCGCCGTCTTCCGCATCCGCTCCG
Source organism: uncultured Coriobacteriaceae bacterium (assembly GCA_900543875.1). GTDB lineage: Bacteria > Actinomycetota > Coriobacteriia > Coriobacteriales > Atopobiaceae > Parolsenella. The sequence goes on from UQSV01000071.1 coordinate 6,459, forward strand.
TCGCCGCGGCGGCCATCCACAGCTTCTTCCAGGAGCGCGACTTCGTCTACGTCAACACCCCGCTCATCACCACGAGCGACTGCGAGGGCGCCGGCGAGATGTTCCGCGTCACCACGCTCGACCCCAAGAACCCGCCGCTCGTGAGCGCCGAGACCGCCGCCAAGAGCGGCGGCGCGCTCACCGAGGGCGACGTCGACTGGAGCCAGGACTTCTTTGGCAAGCACGCGAGCCTCACGGTGTCGGGCCAGCTCAACGCCGAGAACTTCGCCATGGCCTTTGGCGACGTCTACACCTTTGGCCCCACCTTCCGCGCCGAGAA
>UQSV01000072.1 GCA_900543875.1 uncultured Coriobacteriaceae bacterium
CTCGGGCGGACGCTGCACGCAGATGGGCCTCGTGCGTTCTCTGCAGGCGGCTCCGTCTGGTTTCTGTACTTAAATCGGTGCGGTGTATCTCCCCGACCAATGCACTAGGCCGTTTAGCGTGCAGCTGGCTTCCTTCCGTCCAATGCACTACGCCTAATGACGTGCAGCGCCGTGCCCTTCATCTGGCGGAGAACGTACTACGCCAAAAGACGTGCAGCGCGCGTCGGCCCTACAACTTCCTGTCTACCAATGCGGGCTCCGGCGGCGTGCTGGACCTACAGCATTCTTCCTACCGTGACGGCCGCCGAGGAGAGGAACCTCAGCCAGAGCTTAAACTGCTGGTGTCGAATTGCCTCGAGCCGCTCCTCGTCATTCTCTGCGCGAGCGAAGAGCCTGTTGCGGATTCCCAGAGACCTACGCACCGTGTGGACGAACTTCTCGAAGGCAACGTAGTCCGTCGCCTGCTTTGTGGTGAGCGTGAAGTAGGGCATGCCGAGCGATGCCTGGAAGTCGTTTCTCCTCACGGTGTCCTTCTCGCGCTTCTTGGCGTCGAGGTGATGCGCGTCCGAGTCGTAGTCAATTGCGGCGCGAGCAAGCTCGCCTCCGCGCCTTCGGGCCGTTATGACCACGTCGGGTCGGCGAGCCTCACGTATGGCCCTGCCGTCTGCGCTCGTCTTCGTTTGAACCATTACGCTGCGATTCATCTCGACTATCCCGAGGGCATAGCCTCCCAGGTTGAGCGGGAGCGACAGGCTCATCGCCAGGCTCGATTCCCTGGGCGAGAGCGACCCGTTGGCAATGTGGCGAAGAGCTCGCCGCGCTGCGGTCTTGCCTCGCATGGTGCCGGCGCGGTCAAGATAGTCGCCAAGCCTCTCGACCGAGGTGAGGGGCTTGTCGTTCTTCTCGCGCGTCATGACGTCGCCGTTCTCGCCCACCAGGCGGTATCCGGAGCAGAGCGCATAGCCAATGGCGATGAGGTCTACGAGCTTGTGTGAGCGGGCCATCTCGACAAAGAGCAGCTCGGGGGAGACGATGGCGAGTCCCTTGCATGCTCGGTCAAGCGAGATGAAAGACCCCGTGGGAAGGGGATCCTTGCCGATGTGCCCGACATAGCGCCCCGACTGGGGCCGCTTGCCGCGGCTTGCGACGAGCGCGTCCATGGGCTGCCCCTCATCGAGTGCAAGCGCCGCGGCGATGAGCGGGGCGTCGCCGCGCGAGGGGGCGTGGTTTGGCAGTGAGGCGGCGCAACGACGTCCCAGGCCGCTGGCAAGGGGGTTGGGATTGGCGAGCAGCCAGCGCAGCGCCGTATCGTGCGAGATACAGGTGTCCATGGGCAGACGGTAACATCGCGCTGCCTGGGTGTCGATGGAATATCTTGACGAAATTGCATGGTGCAAAATTGGAACATCGCACGATAAAAACTGCTGGTAGATGGAGCCTAACACAAATCTGACAGTGGAGGATTGGAGAAGATGGCGCCAGGGGAATTTGTGTCCCCGTGATCCTGTGGCCCAGAAGGGTCTCGTGCAGCCCAAAGCTTTGGGGACAGTAATCGTTTCGAGTTATTAACAACGATGATGACCTGTCAGAAATCTAACAAGCGTCAGAGGCGTGCGGCACGGAGGGCTGTGCCATGGATGCGGCGTCCTCGGCGGGCTCGTTGCTCCGCTTCAATGGGGCGCGCGCCATGCTGCGGGGTGCACATGCTTGTCAACCACGAGGCCCTGTAGGCGTAGGCAGGACGCGCGTGCCATGCTGCGCGGAAGTCGACGAGGTGTATTTGGGGAGAAGGGCGGCGAGTCCGGTGCTGCACCTATGACGGGCAAGTGTATTAGGGGACGAGGGCAGTGGGCCTGGTGCTGCACCCAAATCAGTCAAGTGTATTAGCGGATGAGAGTGGGCTGGAGACCGGGCTGCCCGTTTCAGTGGCAAGTGTATTAGGGGAGGGCAGTTGCCACGAGTGTGCTGCTCGCAAAACTGGAATGTGTATTAGCGGAGAGGGGCGAGCGGCCCAGGAGCCAAATGCACTAGGCCGATTTGCGTGCAGCGACGAGCCATCCTCGCGTTGCCAAGAAGTACTCGTTAAAACCCCAGCTAGAGATACGACTTTGGCTAAATTGCAAGAAATTTTGAAATCGTGCTTGCACATCGCTAGGTAACCGGTGTATATTCTTTCTCGCGCGAAAGCGCAACTGACAAGTCGGAGTGGCGGAATTGGCAGACGCGCTAGCTTGAGGTGCTAGTGACTGACTAAAAGGTCGTGCGGGTTCAAGTCCCGCCTCCGACACCAGCAAATACACGGGCCTTCGGGCCCGTTTTTGCTATCTAGGGGTAGTTCACGAGGGAAGGGGCCTTTCGTGGCTTCCGATGATTCCGGCCTCTCCGTAGCCACCAACAACGGCGCTTCGTCGTCCCCCTCGACCACGCGGGCCACCCGCCCCGCGCAGGCGGCCTTGTCGCGCGTCGAGCGCGTGGGCGCCGCGGCCGTTCCCGGCGTGCTCGCCACCCTCATGGAGCTCACCTCCGATGCGGTGCTCACCCTCGACGCAAACGGCACCATCCTCACCGCCAACGCGCAGACGGCCTTGCTCACCGAGCTCTCCCAAGACGAGCTCGCGGGCGCAAACGTCGCCGACATCCTCTTTGACCCCTCGCGTCCCCACGACGCCGCGGGGCTCATCCCACTGCTGCCCGCCGACGGCTCGCTTGCCGAGATATCGTGCCGCCTGGCCTCGGGTGGGGCCACCATGGTCGCCGCCCGCTGCGACCGCGCGAGCGCCCCGGGCGAGACCTACGTCCTCGTCATGCGTCCCGTCGACAGGATGCTCGCCGCCGAGCGCGAGCACGACCGCCTGCTCGACGAGCTCTCGCTTGCCAACCGTCGCCTCTCGGGCACGCTGCGCATCATCCTCGACACCATCGACGCCAACGACTTCGAGACGCTCTTCCGCGACGTTCTCGAGCAAATGACCGACACCCTGGACGCCCATGGCGCCCTGCTCTTCATTGCCGAGGCGAGCGGCTACCGCCTGAGCGCCACCACCTCGCGCATCGACGCCGCCCGCGCCCCGCAGTTCATGGCCTATGGCGAGGGTCTCGAGACGCTCGTGACCCGCGCGGGCCACGCGCTGCGCCTGCGCCTGCTGCCGCCCTCCGAGCGCAGTCTGCGCGCCGGCGCCCTCACCACGCGCGACCTTCTCGATGAGGAGTCAGGCGCGCGCTGCCGCATACCGGCCCGCCAGGTGCCACCGTTCGCGAGCCTCATCTGCGTGCCCGTCTGGTTTGGCGGCCACGTCATCGCGATCATCGAGGTGGGCTGGGCCGAGGCCCGCCCCTCGCGCCGCGACGACGCGCGCCTGCTCGACTCGGTCTCGCAGTACCTCTCGATCGAGTTCGCGGCCGCCATCTCCTCGATGCGCGCCGAGCGCGCCCAGCGCCTCGACGACCTGGCCCAGCGCCTGCACGACATCGTCGAGAACGACCCGCGCCCGCCCGAGGGCGACCTCACGCCCCTCACTGACGCCCTGTGCAAGGAACTCGACGTGACGCTTGTGCCCCTCATCTGCAAGAGCTTCAACGACACGTGCGTGGCCGACCTTCCCGGCCTGGGCGAGGTCACGATCCTCGCGGGCATAGACGAACTCGTGAGCGCCCGCGCCGATGCGGGCATCGCTGTGGTGCCCATCGAGCGCAGCCGCGCGCTCGTGGAGGCCCTCGAGGTCTCGGGCTGCGACGACACGGGCGTCCTTCTCGACCTGGGCGAGCTTGGCGGCGAGCGCCGCAGCTTCCTCGTGCTGCGTGACGCCGGTGCTGAGCCCATCGACTCCGACGAGCTCGACTTTCTGCGCCGCGTGGCCATCGACGTGCGCCAGGCCGCGGAGGCGGGCGAGCGCCGCATCAAGGACACGCGCATCTCGCAGGCGCTGCAGAGCGGCATGAGAAACGAGCTGCAGCACATCGAGGGCATCACGGCCCACGGGCTGTACTCGTCGGCCACCGAGGCGGCCCTCGTGGGCGGCGACTTCTACGACCTCATCCGCCTGCCCAACCGCCGCGCCTGCGTGATTTTGGGCGATGTCTCGGGCAAGGGCGTTGAGGCCGCGAGCGTCTCGGCCGCCGTCAAGACGGCGCTCGGTGCCTACGCGTGGGAGGGTCAGCCGCCCGCGCGCATGATTCGCTTGCTCAACAACTTCCTGCTGGGGTTCTCGCGCCTCGAGACGTTCGCCACGATGTTCGTGGGCATCGTCGACCTGCAGCGCGCGACCCTCACGTACTGCTCGGCGGGCCACCCGCCCGCGATTTTCCTGCGTGCCGAGCCGCGCGAGATGTTCACCCTCGACGAGCAGTCGGGCGTGGTGGGTGCGTTCAGGGCGATGAGCTACCACGACGGCCACGTGCGCCTGCGTGTGGGCGACCGCCTGCTGCTCTACACCGACGGCGTGACCGAGGCACGCGACCCGCACGGCGCCTTCTTTGGCGAGCAGGGCTTGCGTGACGCGGTGATGGAGGAGGCGAGCAGGTCCGACGAGGGGCTGCTCGACCGCCTGCTGGCGCGCATCGACGCATTCACGCGGCGCAGCCTTGACGACGACGTTGCGATGGTGACGCTGCGCTTCGACGAGCTGGGTTAGGGCGGCGCCGTGGGGCGACGCGTGCGGTGATGGTGCGTGGTGCGCAGGCCGCAGTGTGAGTGCGAGCGACGCGTGCCCGTTGCTGGCTGTGCCTGCCTGGCGTCCTTCTCGCGCCCTGAGAGGCCTTCTGCGTGCCGTTTGCGGTCAACGTGGGCGCTCGCGCGTTAGAGCGGCGGCCGCGTGGGCAGAATGCCCCTATGACTAACGCTGATGACATACTCGTGATTCCCGTCGAGGGCGACCTCGACGTGAGCTGCGTCGCGCGGTTGCGCCCCTACATCGACGAGCGCATCGTGGGCGGGTGCCGCCGCGTCATCCTCAACATGGCGCAGGCGTCCTACGTCGACAGCCTGGGCATGAGCCTCATCTTCTCAGAGGCGCGCCGGCTGCGCGAGCTTGGCGGGCTGCTGTCGCTCGTCAACGTCAACGCGTCGGTCTATCGCTCGCTCGTGATCTGCCGCCTGGTCGACTTCGTGCCTGTCACGGGCGCGGGCTCCAAGCCGCCCATCCCCGCGCTCGACCCCACGGTGCGGCCGCTGTGGCACGGCACCATGCGGGTCGACCCGTTGCGCCTGTCGATGGCGCGCGGGCGCGTCGAGCAGCTGCTCACGCAGACGGGCCTCACGCCCGACGAGGTGTTCGACATGACGCTCGCGGGCGGCGAGGCGCTGGGTAACGCGATTGACCACACGAGTGCCGAGGGCGTGCTGCTCACGGTGTCGGTCTACGCGGACCGCGTGGTGGTCGAGGTGGCCGACTGCGGCGACGGGTTCGACCCCACCAGGCCCGGCGACGGCGCCGAGGACGCGGCCGATCTTTCTGACGAGACGAGCGGGGACCTCGAGCGCGGGCGCGGCATCAAGCTCATGCGGATGCTTGCGGACTCGGTCGAGATTGGCCGCAAGGCAAACGGGGCGGGAACCGTGGTGCGCCTCGTGAAGCTCATCACGCCGATGGCGGGGGAGCGCGTCGCGGGGATGTAGACGCGGGCTGCGGTGGCGCGAGGGCGCAGCGGGGCGCGGGCGAGGACTGCGATGGCGCGGTGGCGCGGGGACGCAGTCGGGACGTGGGCGAGGGTTGCGATGGCGCGGTGGCGCGGGGACGCAGTCGGGACGTGGGCGAGGGTTGCGACGCCTCGTGGCGTCAGGGCTGCTGGTCGGGCGGTAGCCATCTGACCTGGACTGGGTTTTGAGGTTTTGCCCTTCTCGCGCTGTTGACCTGCGACTTTGAGAAACGCTCATATTTTTTCGAAAATGATGTTGCGCGAGGGCGGGAGTTTGCGTATAGTACTTTCTCGCACGCGGACATGGCTCAGTTGGTAGAGCACCACCTTGCCAAGGTGGGGGTCGCGGGTTCGAGCCCCGTTGTCCGCTCCATGAATTTGAGAGCCCCGGTTCGCCGGGGCTTTTTTGTTACCTATCAGGCATGTGCGCCTCGTGAGCCGTGGGGAGGCCATGGCTCGCCAGGGCCTATTTGTTACCTATCGAGCACGTTTCGGCGCCTGCGCGATTGGTGACCTGCATGTGTGCTCAAGCGCGGTTGTAGCTCTTTCGCTTCTTTGCCCTGCTTTGCTTGCGCGTCCGAATCCCTGAGCACCCACTTTTACGTCCCTTAAATCATCGAGCACCCACTATTACGTACCGCGAGACCATCTAGCACGTAATAGCGGGTGCTCGATGGTCGAGCGCGTAAAACCGGGTGCTCGATGGGGGTGCTCGATGGCCGAGCGCGTAAATGTGGGTGCTCGGGGAGTGGGGCGGACTTCTGTGCAGCACTTCTCTAAATCAAACGCTGCTTGCCGCGTCGCTCTTCTAGGTCCCAAATCATGCTGCCAAAATTCGTCAAAGATTTCTCTTGGCAACGTGCGATCTTTTCCGTATACTATCTTCTCGCACGCGGACATGGCTCAGTTGGTAGAGCACCACCTTGCCAAGGTGGGGG
>UQSV01000073.1 GCA_900543875.1 uncultured Coriobacteriaceae bacterium
AGCTCCCCGGCGACGGCGAGGGCCGCATGGGCCGCGCGGGCGACGTGCTCGCGGGCCTGGGCCTGGGGCTCACGGCCGTGACGCTCGGCATAGTGCTTGCCGTCGTGGCCTTCTCGACCGTATGGCTCATGGTGGGCGCCGACGACGGTAACCTCACCCAGAGCATGTCGATCTGCACCTGGGTGGCGCCGGGCGGGGTGGCGAACCTGGGGCCCGGCCTCGTCTGGGCGCTGCTCGTGGTGGCGCTGTGCCGCCTAGCGTGGGGTCGCGGCCGCGCGCTCGACGGTCCCCGCGCCCGCCATGCCCTCGTGGCGGGGACGTTCGTGGTGCAGGTCGTCATCATCCTCGCCCTGCAGGCGCGCGACACCTACTGGGGCGACTCCTGGATGGTCTCCGACTTCGTGCGCGCCGCGGTCGACGGCGGCATCCCGTCGATCTTCCGCGGCCCCTATCGCACGCTGTTCTACGATGCGCGGCTCTACTTCTCGTGCTATCCGTTCCAGGCGACCCTGTTTTGGATGATGTATGGCCTGCGCCTCGTCTTTGGCGATGCGTCGTTCATGATCTACCAGCTGATCTCTGCCGCGGCGACTTCCCTGGGCGTGTGGGCGCTGCTCGATCTCGCGCGCCTGTGCTGCCGGGATGCGCGCGGCCGGCGCGTCGCGTGGGTGCTTGTGGCCCTGTGCGCCCCGATGTACCTGCTGTCGACGTTTCTCTACGGCAACGCGATGGGCTGCGGCCTTGCGCTGGCGTTTCTTGCCCTGCAGGCGCGCGCGATGAGCGCGGACGGCCGCGAGGCGGCCGCGTGGTGCGCGGCGTCGCTTGCGCCGCTTGCCGCCGCCCTGTGCGTCAAGGCGACGTTCGTGCTGTTCGCGATTGGCGCGCTTCTTGCGTGGTTTGTCCTTGCCCTGGTGCGCCGCCGGGGCTGGGGCCTTGTGGGCTGCGTCGCGGTCGTGGCGGTGGCGCACGCGCTGTCGGGCCTGCCGTTCGACGCGCTGGCGGCTGCCTCGGGCGGCTACGAGTTTGGCGGCTCGCTCACCACGCTCAACCATCTTGAGCTGGGCCTTCGCATGGGCGCAGGTGAGTTCTACGTGAGCGTTGACGACGGCCCTTACGAGTACGCGCCCGGCGGCTGGTCCAACCACTCCAACGCCGTGTGGCTTGCCTCGGGCGAGAACGCGGACGTCCAGAACGAGGTGGCGACCCACGAGCTCGCGGCCGACGTCCTGGCTTTTGCCAAGCACCCCGGTTACGCGGTGCGCTTCTTTGCCGTGAAGCTCGCCACCGAGTGGGCCGACCCCACCTACCAGTCGCTCTACTACCTCTCGATGTGCGGCAACGCCGCGGGCGTGCGCGTGAACCCCGCCGACACCTCGACGCCCCTGGGGGCCGCGAGCTCGGTGCTGATCGACGTCCTCGACGGCTATCAGACGGTGACGTTTGCCGCCGCCCTTGGCGCTGTGGTCCTGACGTGCCGCCTCTGGGGACGCGGGGGAGTGCGCAATGCGGCTGTGCTGCTGCTTGCCGCCGTCTTCTTCACCGGCTTTGGCTGCTACCTGCTGTGGGAGGCCAAGGCCGTCTACGTCCTGCCGTTTGCGATTGTGGCCCTGCCGCTATCCTCGGTGGGTCTTTCGGCCCTGTTCCGCTACACTGAAGGGCTGTTCCCGCACAGGCGGGATACTTGCTAACCAAGCACCGCCCAGCCGTGGGCGAGGGTGCTAGTGCTCATTGGAGGAACCGTGCTTTCAGTCGACGAACAGATGAAGGTGATCGCCTCGGGCGCCGCCCAGATCGTGCCCGAGCAGGAGCTGCGCAAGAAGCTCGAGAAGGGCCAGCCCCTCAACATCAAGCTCGGCGTTGACCCCACGAGCCCCGACCTGCACCTTGGCCACGCCGTGCCCCTGCGCAAGATGCGCCAGTTCCAGGACCTTGGCCACCAGGTCACGCTCATCATCGGCAACGGCACCGCGCTCATCGGCGACCCGTCGGGCAAGAACTCCACGCGCCCGCAGCTGTCGCAGGAGCAGGTCGAGGCCAACGCCGAGACCTACGTGTCGCAGGCCATGAAGATCCTCGACCCCGAGAAGACCAAGATCGTACACAATGGCGACTGGATCCTCTCGCTCGACCTCAAGGGTCTGCTCGAGCTCTGCAGCAAGTTCACCGTTGCCCGCATCCTCGAGCGCGACGACTTCACCAAGCGCTACCAGAGCCAGACGCCCATCGCCCTGCACGAGTTCCTCTACCCCGTGATGCAGGCCTTCGACTCCGTCGAGATCAAGGCCGACGTCGAGATGGGCGGCACCGACCAGCTGTTCAACCTGCTCGCCGGACGCGACCTTATGGACAAGATGGGCATGGAGCCGCAGGTTGCGCTCACGATGCCGCTGCTCGAGGGCACCGACGGCGTGCGCAAGATGTCGAAGAGTTACGGCAACTACGTTGGCCTCACCGACGCGCCGGCCGACATGTACGGTAAGCTCATGAGCATTCCCGACACGATGATCGGCAAGTACTTCCGCCTTGCCAGCACCCTCTCGGTCGAGGAGGTCGACAAGATCGACGCCGCCCTTGCCGACGGCTCGGCTGACCCCTACGAGCTCAAGCGCCAGCTCGCGGCCAACATCTGCGACCTGTACCACGGCGCCGGCGCCGGCGAGGCCGCCGCGGCCGAGTTCACGCGCGTGCACTCCAACCGCGAGATGCCCGAGCACATCGAGGATGTTGCGGTTGAGATCGAGACCGGCGACGATGGCCTGGTCTACCTGCCGCGCGTCCTTGTCGCCGCGGGCCTCTCGAGCTCCGCTGGCCAGGCGCGCCGCGACATCGATGGTGGCGGCGTGCGCATCAACGGCGAGGCCCTGCAGGCCAAGAGCTACAACGTCGACCCGTCGCTGCTCGTGAAGGGCAACGTGCTGCAGGTGGGCAAGCGCCACTTCGCGCGCCTCGCGTAGACAGCGCGTTCGATAGCCTTTTGAAGCCCCGCGGTCCTGTGCCCGCGGGGCTTTTTCATCATGTGGTTGAGCTGGGTCTATGCTAGTTATCGGTGGGTGGCCTGGCGCGTTTGTGTACTTGTTGCCACGATTTTTGTTAGATTCTGGCAAGGTTTGTGTCTGACGCCCCGGGAGTTACTCGAGGGCTTGGGACTCGTCGTCGTGTCGGTGCGCTAGGCTCACCGCATGAGCATCTGCCTGTGTGACATATCGGCCCTCGAGGCCATCCGCTCGAGCGGCAAGCTGGTTGGCGAGCTGATGGACCATCCGCGCACGTCGAGCCTCGACGGCTGCCGCGCCCCCAACGCCGCCGAGCTCGACGATCTCCTCGTTGGCCTTGGCGTTCGCACCCGTCCCGTGCACGTGCTGACGCCCGAAGGGTCCTCGACTCACCGCCAACAGGGCGTCGTTCGCCACCGCTGCACCTGCAGGCTGCCCCGTGCGTCCCTGCTCAAGGTAGAGGAGGGGATTCTGGTTGCCTCTCCCGAGCTGATGATTGTTCAGATGGCTGAGTCCGGAAATGTTGACGAGGTCGAGCTCGCCCAGCTTGCATCCGAGCTTTGCGGCACGTATTTGCTCGATCCTGACAAGGAATCTTGGGAAGGGTTTACCAATATCGACAAGGCGGTCTGCTCGCTTGCGCGCATCGGCGGAACTTTGGGGGCGTTTGGCAAGATGCGCGGCGCAACCAAGCTTCGTCGCGCCTTGGCGGGAGCTGTTGAGGGGTCGCACTCTCCCATGGAAACGGTTCTGGCCCTCTTGATGACGCTGCCCCGAAGTGTTGGCGGTATGGGCTTCTCGGGGGTTGCGATGAACTACAAGGTAAACTCTGGGAATTCGTACTACCTAGTTGACCTCGCCTTTCCAAAGCTCAGGGTGGGACTTGAGTACAACGGTCTTCAATATCACGCCATCGAGCAGAGCGCGCGTGATGACCGCCGCCAAAATGAGCTTATTGGTCAGGGTTGGACCATCATTAACGTCTGGATTGACGATCTCAAGGACCCGGTCAAGTTCGCCAGGCTTATCAGCTCGCTCATGCGTACGATGGGTCGTCGCACTAGGCCGGGAGATGCCTTTCTGAAAAGGCAGGCTAATCTTCGCAAGCGGCTTGTTCCGGGTTGTAGAAGCTGATCCTGCCAGTGTAAACGGTTACACGTGCGATAAATATATCTAGAGGATGTCCCTTAATGGGCAAATGGACCCGCTTGGTGCCTCTCGGGGGCCCTGTCTGATATTTGCGGATATCCGCAAATATCAGACAGGGCCCCATTGCGGCTCGTGGCACATCAGCGGTCGCACGTGTAACCGGTTTCACTGACAGTTTGGCCCGCGCGAATGATCACAAGGCATGAAATCGGGAGATGGCGACGCCGCTGCGCTATTGTTATCGGGTTAGATTGAGCGAAAAGATGGGGGTTGCAATGACGATGGAGCTGCTGGCGCCGGCGGGTGGGCCCGAGCCGTTCCGCGCGGCACTCGCCGCGGGCGCCGATGCTATCTACTGCGGCGTCGGCAACGACTTCAACGCGCGCAGGGGAGCCCATAACTTCACCTATGATGCCTTTGAACAGGCCTGCCGCGCCGCGCATCTCGCCGGAACCCGCGTCTACGTGACCATCAACGTCGTGGTTCGCGACGACGAGATGGACCGTGCCCTGGCCCTCGTGCGCTCGGCCGCCATTCGCGGGGCCGACGCCTTCATCGTGCAGGACTGGGGCCTGTTCGAGGCCATCCGCCGCACCTGGCCCGAGCTCGAGCTTCACGTCTCCACGCAGGCAAACGTCCACGACGCCCGCGGCGTGCGGTGGTGCCGCGAGCGCGGCGCGCACCGCGTGACGCTGTCGCGCGAGCTGTCGCTGCCCGAGATTGCCCGCATCGCAAAGGAGGGCGTTGAGCTCGAGGTCTTTGGCCATGGCGCCCTGTGCTACTGCTATTCGGGCGTCTGCCTGATGTCGAGCATGGCCGGCGGTCGCAGCGCCAACCGCGGCCTGTGCGCCCAGCCGTGCCGCCTGCTCTACCGCCTGGTCGACGAGCGCGGTCGCGACGTTGCCGCACCCGGTCGTACCCGGCCGCTGTGCCCCAAGGACGCCTGCACTGCCGCCGACGTCGCCGCGCTCATGGACGCGGGCGTCGGGTCGCTCAAGGTCGAGGGCCGCATGAAGGCCCCCGACTACGTCTGGAGCGTCGTGGGCGCATACCGAGAGCAGATCGACTCGGTGCTCGCCGCGGGCGACGCTGCCGTGCCCGAGCTGGGCGCCACTCCGGTTAGCCCTGCGGTGGCGCATCGCCTCAAGCGCGCGTTCAACCGCGACTTCACCGATGCCTACCTGCGTGGAAGCGCGGACGACGAGATGATGAGCTACGAGCGCTCGAACAACCGAGGCGAGCTCGCGGGCGAGGTGCTCTCGAGCTCGGGCGGCCAGGTCCAGCGCCGTGACGGCCGCGGTAACCTGCACAAGGACCCGCGCCAAGACAAGCACAGCGCCCGCTGCACCGTGACCATCCGCGTGAGCGAGCCAGTTGGTGCGGGAGATCTTCTTGAGCTGCGCCCCGTTGACGACCCGGATGCCTTCCTGACCGCAACGGCGCAGGTAGACGCTGCACCTGGCGACGTCATCGAGTGCCGCGTTGCCCGCCCCATGCCTAAGGGCTGCCCGGTTCGCGTGATTCGCAGCGCCGCCGCCCATGCCGGTAGCAACGCCGCCCTCGCGCTCGAGGTGCCGCGCAAGCGTCGCGTGGACGTGCACGTCGTCGCGCGTCTGGGCGACCCCTTCCGCGTCGAGCTCGCCTGCGTCGACGGCCCCGCACTGCCTGACGGCTCGCTGCCCCACGCCTCTGCGGAGGGGTTCGTCGTCGAGGCTGCGCGCACCCGCCCCGTAACGGCGGAAGACCTTGCCGAGCACGTGGGCCGCATGGGCTCCACGCCCTTCGAGCCCGTATCCTTCGAGGTAGAGCTCGACGAGGGGTGCGGCATGGGCTTCTCCGCCGTCCACAAGGTGAGGGCCGCCGCCTGCGAGCAGCTTGAGCACGCGATCCTCGAGCCGTACGCCGCTCGCGCCCGTGCGCTCGCGGCCGCGCCCAAGGATGCGAGCTCCGCCGTCGCCGCGGCAACGTTGACCGCCGCCGCTGTGCCCGCGCCCGCCGGAAACGCTGCGCCCACGCCCACCGCCGACGTCGCTCCCGAGGTCTGCGTCCTC
>UQSV01000074.1 GCA_900543875.1 uncultured Coriobacteriaceae bacterium
CGGCACCCAGGCCGGCGCGTCCGTCGCGCGGATGCGCCACAAGGCCCGCGGGCCCGTCCTGCTCGCCCGCGCCCCTCTCGCCCACGTTCTGCTCGACACGCGGATGCGCCACCCAACCCGCGGCGGGGCGCTCCCGCAGCGAGGGGGTAGCATGCCGCAACGTCACGGCGCCCGCGCTACGACGCATCGGTCACGACCTCGCCCGAGCCGCCCGCCACGCCAGACGCGCTCGTACCGTTCGCGGCGTGATAGCCTACGATTGAGTCCTTGCCGTACCACTGGCACAGGCGGTAGTTGATGTAGTTGTCCATGTTGTCGCGGATGTCGCCCATAAGCAGCACGTGCGGCACGTTGGTGTAGTAGGGCACGCGCAGACTGCTCTCGGCGGAGCTCTCAATGGTGTTCAGGCGGTCCCACACCTGCGCGTCGTAGGCGGCGGCCTGGCCCGAGACGAGCGAGCGGGCGGCCGAGACGCTCGAGAGCTCCTCGCCCAGGTCCTTGTCGGTGGCCATGGAGCCCACGGTGCAGCCAAGCACGACGACGCCCAGCGCAAAGGCCCAGGCAACGTGCGGGAGGCACGAGACCTGGCCGCGGGGGCTGCCCGCCCCCAGCTCGCGACGGCACGCGGCGAGCCAGCCACACACCCAAAACACGTTGAGGACGACGAGCACGACGAACAGGTCGAAGCGGCAGTTCTGCACGCGTCCCGGGCCCGGCGTGCCCTGCGCCCAGAACGTGGGCGTGAAGCTCGTGGCGAACAGGGCGATCGAACCCGCGGTGACGAGCAGAGGCCAGCGGAAGCGCCAGCCGCGCCCCGCGGCGCGCTCGCCCACGCGCACGGCGATGGGCACGCAGACGGCCGCGAGCACGAACACCAGCCCGCTCGCCCACTGCTGCAGGTACTGGAAGGCCGCGGCGGAGGACCCCAGGATGGTGCCGAGCACGCCCGCGCCGTCGTCGGGGAACTGCGTGAGCTGGCGCACCTCGTTGCCCGGCGCCGCGAGCGACAGGGCAAGACCCACGATGAGCAGGGCAAACGCGGGCAGCACGTCCTGTGCCGAGCGGCGGCCTCCCGCAAGCAGCACGCAGATGACGACGACCATGACCTCGGCCACGACGAGCGCCGTCACGAAGTTGCCGCCTGCCAAGAAAGCCGCGAGCACGCACGACGCCACGATGGCGCCACGCGGGCGCGTCGTGCGCGCGGGGTTGCAGATGCGCGCCACGCAGCCCAGCAGCGCCAGCGCCGCGGCATGGTAGCCGGTGTAGTAGATGGCGGAGTTGTACCAGAAGATGCCCTCGACGGGGCTCGGCTGCAGCAGCAGCTGCACGGCCACGACGAGGCACGCCACGCCCACGGCGAGGCCGCGCTCGCAGCCCAGCAGCTCGACGAGCGTGGTACGCGCGAAGAAGAGCGTGCCCGCCACGAGCAGCGCCATGACGAGCGGGGCAGCGATCACATAACACTGCTCGCCAAACACGCTGGGCTCAATGGCCATGAGGAAGATCGCCGAGTAGGTTCCCTGCCAGTCGAACCAGGCGTTTCCCACCTGCTGCAGGGCGGCGCCCAGCGCGGCGAGCACGCTGCCGGTGTCCTGCAGGGCAAGGTGCGCCCAGACGCCGTAGTGCCAGTCGTCGGCATAGGAGTGGTTGTAGGCGCTGATGAGCACAAGCGGAACGAGCACGGCCACGAGCACGGCCGCGCCCATGACGCCCACCGCCAGGCTTGCCCGCCGACCTCGCCTATCCTGAGTACCCACCATGCGTCCTCGCTCTCCCTCGAAGCTCTCCCCAGTCTAGGGCATCTATCGGACACTCACGAAAACGCAACGAGGGGACATGGGGATAGGGACGTCGCGTGCCCAGCGCGACCAAACCGGCCTCCCAGGGGCCCGACTTAGTCGCGTTGGGCACGCGGTCGTCCGAGAGGGGCGGGGCAGTCGCGACAGGCACACGAAGCGGGGACAAAAGACCCGTCCCCTTGTTCCCGCGCACAGGGATGTGGACGGCTCGCACAAAAGCGCGCACCTATAGACCACGCGTGCGGATTTGGCGGATAATGATAAAGATTGTCTTCACTCCACACAGGAGGTTTTTCGCATGGGAATTCGCAAGCGCCGCGCACGCGCCCACGCAAAGACGCACATCGTCGGCTTCTCGGCCGCCGGCATCGCCGGCTTTCTGGTGCTGCTGTGCATAGCCCTGGCCGTGTCGCTGGGCGCCGTCGTCGAGTCGTGGCTGCAGGACCTGCCCGACTACACCTCGGCCGACGCCTACCTCGTGGCCGAGCCCAGCGAAGTCTATGACGCCGATGGCAACACCATCGCGACGTTCTACCTCGAGAACCGCCGCTCCATCTCCCAAGACGAGGTCTCGCCCTACGTCTGGAAGGGCACCGTCGACGTCGAGGACGAACGCTTCTACAGCCACAACGGCATCGACCCCATGGGCATCGCGCGCGCCATCGTCTCGCAGCTCGCGGGCCGCTCGGAGGGTGCCTCGACCATCACCCAGCAGCTCGTGCGCAACACCGTCCTGTCCGACGAGCAGTTCGACAAGACCATCAAGCGCAAGGTCCGCGAGGCCTACATCGCCGTCGAGATGGAGAAGATGTACTCCAAGGACCAGATCCTGTTGATGTACCTCAACACCATCTACTACGGCCACGGTGCCTATGGCATCGAGGCCGCGAGCGAGACCTACTTCAGCAAGCACGCCAGCGAGCTCACCCTGGCCGAGGCGGCCACGCTCATCGGCCTGCCCAACTCGCCCTCCTACTACGACCCCACGCAGAACCCCGACGCCGCCAAGGAGCGCCGCAACAAGGTCCTCGACAATATGCTGCGCCTGGGCGACATCACCCAGGAGGAGCACGACAGCGCCCAGGCCGAGGACCTCGTCCTCAACCTCGGCGGCTCCACGATGGACAACCAGGGCACCTACCCGTTCTGGACCAACTACGTGAAGGGCCTGCTCGAGGGCGACTTCTCGCAGGACACCATCGTGCAAAGCGGCCTCAAGGTCTACACCACGCTCGACCCCACGATGCAGCAGGCCGCGCAGGACGCCGTGACCCGCATGCTCGACGAGACGGGCAACGAGCGCCTCGACAGCGCCATGGTCGCCATCGACCCCTCGACCGGCTACATCAAGGCCATGGTGGGCGGCAAGGACTTCTACGGCGACACCGACGACGCCCAGGTCAACGCAGCCACCACCGCCTTCAAGCAGACGGGCTCGAGCTTCAAGGTCTTCACGCTCGTGACCGCGCTCAAGCAAGGCATGAACCCCAACGTGCTCATCAACTGCAACTCGCCCATCCAGGTCACGAACTCCTGGAAGGTACAGAACTTCGCCAACACCTCCTACGGCACGATCACCCTGGCAGATGCCACCGCGAAGTCCTCCAACACCGGCTACGTGCAGGTGGGCATGGCCGTGGGCGTCGACAACGTGGTACAGACGGCCCATGACATGGGCATCTCGTCTGACCTGCAGCCCTACGGCTCCACGATCCTGGGTGCCAACCTCACCTCGCCCCTCGAGATGGCCGAGGCCTACGCCACGCTGGCAAACGGCGGCGAGCACCGCGACCCGGTGGCCATCACCAAGATCGAGGACCGCAACGGCAACACCGTCTACGAGCACAAGGACAGCCCCACCCGCGTCATGGACGAGGGCGTGGCCCGCGCCGCCACCGAGGTGCTCGAGGGCGTCGTCACGAACGGCACCGCGAGCCGCATGTACAACTCGCTCACCATCAACCAGCCCGTGGCCGGCAAGACCGGCACCACCGACAACACCGAGAACCTGTGGTTCTGCGGCTACACCCCGCAGCTGTCGGTGGCAGTGTGGACCGGCTACAAGGGCCAGGACACCGCCACGCGCCTGCACCCCGACACGACGTCCAACGTGGCCTTCGGCTACTTCGTGAACGCCGTGCTCTCTGACACGCCGCGCGCCGACTGGCCCATGGCCAACGCCACGCTGCCCACCTACAAGGAGAACACCTCCTGGAAGTTCTCCAACACCTCGGCCAACGCCAACGACCCGCAGCCCGAGACCGAGGCCACGACCGAGGAGGCCACCGACACCGAGACCACCACCGGCGAGACCACCACGGGTGGCAACGGTGGAACCGGCGGCGGAAACGGTGGCAACGGCGGCACGGGCACCGGAACCGGCGGTACCACGACCACCGAACCGACGCCCACCCCCGAGCCCACGCCAACGCCAACGCCCACGCCCGACTCGGGCACCGACGCGGCGCAGTAGGCAGCCGGCCAGGCTCCCGCACAACAAACGAATCCCCGCCCGGCCACGTGGCCGGGCGGGGATTTTTCTTAGGCCGAGGAACGCGGCTTGCAATGCAGGACTGCAAGCTCCGAGAGGCAGACAAGCCGCAGGCGCGGCCCGACATGCGAGAGGCCCGCTCAACCACACGGCTGAGCGGGCCTCCTCCTCGCAGCTATGGGCCAAAGGGGCTGTGGGCCTACTCCCCCAGCGCGGCCTCGGCGGCGTCATAGGCCTCGTGCGCGAGCTTGAGCTGCGCGCGCACGGCCTCGTGGCCGGTGCCGCCAAAGGTGGTGCGGCGGCGCACGATGTTGTCGATGTCGAGCGCCTCGTGGGCGTCGTCGTCGAAGAGCTCCGAGTAGCTGCGCAGCTCATCGGTGGAAAGCTGCTGCAGGGTCACGCCCTCGCGCACGCAGTCGCCCACGATGCGGCCCACCACGGAGTGGGCGGTGCGGAACGGCATCCCCTTGCCCACGAGGTAGTCGGCGAGGTCGGTCGCCGCCATGTAGCCCTCGTGCGAGGCCTCGCGCATGCGGTCCTCCTTGAAGGTGCAGGTGGCAAGCATGCCCGTGCAGGCCATGAGCGAGCCCAGCACCGTGTCGGCGGCGTCGAACAGCGGCTCCTTGTCCTCCTGCAGGTCCTTGTCATAGGTGAGCGGCGTGCCCTTGACCGTCACGAGCAGGCTCGTGAGGTCGCCCACCACGCGGCCGGACTTGCCGCGCACGAGCTCGGCGAAGTCGGGGTTCTTCTTCTGCGGCATGATCGACGAGCCGGTGGAGTGGGCGTCGTCCATCTCGACGAAGCCAAACTCGGCCGAGCTCCACCACACGAGCTCCTCGCACAGGCGCGAGAGGTGGATCTGGCACACGCTGCAGGCGTAGATGAGGTCGAGCAGGTAGTCGCGGTCGCTCACCGAGTCCATCGAGTTGGCGGTGGGGCCCGAGAAGCCCAGGTCCTCGGCCGTCATGAAGCGGTCGAGCGGGTAGGTGGTACCGGCGAGCGCGGCGGCACCCAGCGGGCAGACGTTGGCCGCGGCGCGGGCGTCCCGCACGCGCTTGAGGTCGCGGTTGAACATCCAGAAGTACGCGAGCAGGTGGTGGCTCAGCAGCACCGGCTGGGCGGGCTGCATGTGGGTGTAACCAGGCATGACCACGCCAAACTCGCCCTCGGCGCGCTCGAGCAGGACGGCCTCGAGCTTCACGAGCGAGGCAATGATCTCGTCGGCGAGATCGCGGGCGATCATGTGCGTGTCGACCGCGGTCTGGTCGTTGCGCGAGCGGCCCGTGTGCAGGCGGCCTCCGGCGGCGCCGATGCGCTCGGTGAGCACGCGCTCGATGGCCATGTGGATGTCCTCGTCGCGGTCGACGTCAAAGACGAACTCGCCGCGCTCGATCTGGCCGGCGATCTCGTCAAGGCCGGCACTGATCTCATCGGCATCCTGCTCGGAGATGACGCCCTGGTGCGCAAGCATCGCGGCGTGGGCCTTGGAGCCGCGGATGTCCTGGCGCCACATGCGCTTGTCAAACGGTAGCGAGGCGCCAAAGCGCTCGAGCTCGCCGGTGGGTGCGGCGGAGAAGCGGCCGCCCCACAGGGGCTTGGGGGCATCGGAGCTGGTAGGCGCGGCAGTGTTCTGGTCGCTCATGTCGTCCCAATCCTTGTGAGTGAGGCCCGCCCGGCGCAGGTGCCGGGCGGGCCGCTTGTACGCAAACTCTTATGGTAGCAGCAGCCGCCTGCCGCCGGGCGCGCAAGGCGTCCGTGGCCTCGCCGTCAGCGGGGCCGCGTCACCCACGGGCTCGCCCTACTCGACCTCGCCATCTGCGGGAGCGGCGCAGGCGTCGTCGCCGGCCACGGGCG
>UQSV01000075.1 GCA_900543875.1 uncultured Coriobacteriaceae bacterium
CAACGCCCCCGCCACGACGCCCGTCTCGCCCAACGCAAGCGCCACCACGAGCGAACCCGTCGCCCCCGCCCCCGCCGCCGCGCTGGCCACCCCTGCCGCCGGCCCCGCGCCCTCGATCGCCGAGCAGGTCGCCCTCGTCCCCACCGACCCGGGCTGCTACCTGTGGAAGGACGCCGCCGGCAACGTGCTCTACGTGGGCAAGGCCAAGAACCTGCGCAGCCGCATGCGCCAGTACGTGCAACTCACCGACGAGCGCCCCATGGTGCCGCGCCTCATGGCCGCCACCGCGAGCTTCGACTACGTCGTCGTGGGCTCCGAGCACGAGGCCCTCGTCCTCGAGATCAACCTCATCCACCAGTACCGCCCGCCGTTCAACGTCGACCTCAAGGACGATAAGAGCTACCCCTACATCGCCATCACCAAGGACGACGTCTACCCGGCCCTCAAGTACACCCGCGAGCGCCACCGCCCCGGCACCCGCTACTTTGGCCCCTACACCGACGCCCGCGCCGCGCGTGCCACCATCGACGTGGTGCGCAAGATTGTGCCCATGTGCCTCGCGACCTGCGCCGAGTGGAAGCGCGTGCGCCGCCAGATCGAGGCCCACCCCGAGCAGCGCGACGTCGTGGCGCTGGCCCAGGCCGAGAGCGGCCGCCC
The DNA here is from genome assembly GCA_900543875.1 of uncultured Coriobacteriaceae bacterium. Classification (GTDB taxonomy): domain Bacteria; phylum Actinomycetota; class Coriobacteriia; order Coriobacteriales; family Atopobiaceae; genus Parolsenella. The sequence goes on from UQSV01000075.1 coordinate 658, forward strand.
CTGCTTCGACTACCACGTGGGCCGCGGCCCCGGCGTGTGCGCGGGCTGCATATCGCCCGAGGAGTACGCCGCCAACGTGGCCCAGGTCGAGCACTTCCTCGCAGGTCACCGGGGCCAGTTCGTGGCCCAGCTCAAAGACGAGATGGCCGAGGCCGCCGCGAACCTCGACTTCGAGCGCGCCGCCCGCGTCAAGCGCCGCCTGCAGGTCATCGACGGCCTCGACGACAAGCAGCGCGTGGTGCTGTCGAGCGCGCAGGACGTCGACGTCGTGGGCTTTTGGCGCGAGGAGACCATCGCCGGCGCCTGCGTCTTCGTGGTGCGCGAGGGCCGCGTGAGCCGTACCTGCGAGTTTGTGCTCGACAAGGGCCTCGATGTGGGCTCCGAGGAGCTCGCGAGCGGCTTCGTCAAGCGCTACTACGACCAGACGAGCGACCTGCCCCTCGAGGTCTGCGTGCCCGTTGCCCTTACAGACGCTGACACCCTTGCCGGCTGGCTCACGGCGCGGCGCGGCCGCAATGTCTCCATCCGCGTGCCGCAGCGCGGCCAGAAGGCCCACCTCGCCGAGATGGCCACCAACAACGCCCGCCACTACCTCGCGCGATACGAGCTGCGCACGGGCTACGAGGACAAGCGCACCAACGAGGCCCTGCTCCAGCTCGAGAGCGCCCTGGCCCTCGACGCGCCTCCCATGCGCATCGAGTGCTTCGACATCTCGACCATCCACGGCAAGCACACGGTGGCCTCGATGGTGGTGTTCACGGCCGGCAAGCCCGACAAGGGCCAGTACCGCCGCTTCAAGATTCGCGCCGAGCTCGACGAGGCCAACGACTTCGTCTCGATGAGCGAGGTGCTCGCCCGCCGCTACGCGCCCGAGCGCATGGCCGACGAGCGCTTTGGCGCCAAGCCCGACCTGCTCATCCTCGATGGCGGAAAGCCGCAGCTCACGGCTGCCATGGAGCAGCTGGGCGAGCTGGGCCTCGACATCCCCATGGCGGGCCTTGCCAAGTCGGACGAGGAGCTGTTCGTGCCCTGGGACGACATGCCCGTGGTGCTGCCCAGCGGCTCGGCGTCGCTCTACCTGGTGAAGCGCGTGCGCGACGAGGCCCACCGCTTTGCCATCACCTTCCACCGCGAGTTGCGCGGCAAGGCCATGACCGTGTCGATCCTCGACGAGGTCCCGGGTGTGGGCGAGAAGCGCAAGCGCGCGCTGCGCCGCGCGTTTGGGAGCATGAAGCGCCTGCGCGAGGCCACCGAGGAGCAGATTGCCGCCGTGCCGGGGATTCCCGCCGAGGTGGCGCACGAGGTGTACACCACGCTGCGTGCTTGGGACGAGGAGCGCGAGGACGGCCGCGAGCGCGCCCTGGGCGAGGGCGAGTCCGCTGGCAACGGCGCTGCTGCGGGCGATGGCGCTGCCGCTGCCGCTGCGGGCGATGGCGCTGCCGCTGCGGGCGCCGACCTCGCCGACTCGGACGAATAGCGAGCCTCGCCGCGGCGTAGAATGGGCGCAAACACAACGTCGTGGAGGAGCCGCATGATCTGCACCGTTACGTTCAACCCCTCGCTTGACTACATCGTTCGCGTCGACGACATGCGCCTGGGCGTCATCAACCGCACCGTCTACGAGCAGATCCTGCCCGGCGGCAAGGGCATCAACGTGTCCGTCGTGCTGGGAAACCTCGGTCACAAGAGCCGCGCGCTGGGCTTCCTCGCGGGATTTACCGGCGACGAGATCGCCCGCCGCGTGGCCCAGGCGGGCGTCGACGCGGACTTCATCCATGTCGAGAAGGGCATGAGCCGCATCAACGCAAAGATCAAGAGCGCCGAGGAGACCGAGCTCAACGGCATGGGCCCCGAGGTCACGGCCGCAGACGTCGACGCGCTCCTGGCCAAGCTCGACGTCCTGGCCGCGGGTGACACGCTGGTCGTCTCGGGCTCGGTGCCGGCCTGCCTACCCAGCGACATGTACGAGCAGATTATGGCGCGCCTGGCCGGCCGCGGCGTGCGCATCGTGGTCGACGCCGAGCGCGACCTGCTCCGTCGCGTGTTGCCCTACCAGCCGTTCCTTGTGAAGCCCAACAACATCGAGCTGGGAGACATCTACGGCGCTGCGCTCAAGACCCGCGCCGACGTCGTGCCCTACGCGCGCCGCATGCAGCAGGAGGGCGCGAGGAACGTCCTCGTCTCGATGGCGGGGGAGGGCGGCGTGCTCGTGGCCGAGGACGGCTCCGTCTACGAGAGCCCGGCCGCGCGCGGCACCGTGGTCAACTCCGTGGGCGCGGGCGACTCCTGCGTCGCCGGCTTCCTGGCGGGCCTGGCCGAGACGGGCTCGTACGAGACGGCCTTCCGCATGGGCCTCTGCGCGGGGTCGGCCTCGGCGTTCAGCGATCACCTTGCCACCCGCGACGAGGTCGAGCAGCTCATGGCCCAGTAGCTCGGGGCGTGCCAAAGGCATCGCGGGCGCTTTCTTGTGCGAGAAGGACTGGCGTGTATGACGCCCCGCATGGCGCGCGCTGCACGCAAATCGGCCTCGTGCATTTTGCGTGATCCTTGGCTGCCTTGTGCTGCACGCGAATCGGCTTGGTGCATTCGGGGCCCCTTCTGCTTTGAGGGCGAGAAGGGCCGGCGTGCACATAAATGGGCGTTGTGCATTTGTCCGCTCATTTTCGGAGAATGCACGACGCCGTATTTGGTGCAGCGCCCCGCGGCGCCGTCCTTCTCGGCAATGCACGAAGCCCGATAACGTGCAGCGCCCTGGCTGCGTGCCCCGCTTGGGAATGCACGACGCCCGATAACGTGCAGCGCCCCAGGCACCGCCTGCGCAACACGCCGCCCCCGCGCCCGTGCCAACAGACCCGTCCCCTTTGGCACGTGTTCCAAAGGGGATGGGACAGACGCACGCGCCTCGACCGCCGTGCGTCATTCGCCCCCGTGCATCTGTCCCTTACCTTTTGGTGAATGTGCAGGGCCGAATAAGGTGCAGCGCCCTGGCTCTGCGTCCTTCTCGGCAATGCAAGAGCTCAACTCGCATGCGACTGCCGCCTGCATGCCCAGCCTGCACGCGATGTGCCATATCAGACTGGTTCCGATTGCGTGCAACGCGCCCGCGCGCTCCATAATTAGTGGGCGGGATAGAGCAAGAGGCCGCAAGCCAAGTGCGTCCAAGTGCGTCCAAGTGCGTCCAAGTGCGTCCGTGTCGCCATGTGCCGCTGGCGGAGTCAGCGAATGGCGCTTCGATTCGCTTTCTAAGCTGCGAAAACCTTCGTATGCGCGCGGTCGGCAGCCGGTTTACCGACCTTTTACGGAATCGCCCCTTTAATTTTCAGATGCGTTCAAGAATTGCTAGCTCGGGGGCTACAATTTCAAGCTGTATTGGTATCGCTAGTCAACTCATTCGAGACCCGAATGACGAGAGGAGAACATATGAGGAGAAGACACATGATGGCGGGTGTCGCGGCCTTTGCCGCCGCTGCGCTCGTCGCCGCCCTGGGCGTGGCCCCGGCTCCGGCGCTGGCGCTGACCCCCCCCACGGTTGTCAGCGCCGAGGAACTCCAGAACGCCATCGCTGGCGGTGAGACCGAGATTACGCTCGGCGAGGATATCACTGCCAGCATTACCGTGCCTGCCGGTCAGACGCTCACGCTGAACCTCGGTGGCCACAAGCTTACCAACGAGGCCGGCAAGCACACCATCACCAACCAGGGCAACCTTACCATTACCGGTGAGGGCACCGTCGACAACGTGAGCCACGCTCGCGCTGCTCTCTATAACGATGGCGGCACTTCCACGGTTAATGGCGGCACGTTTACCCGCAGCGCCGAGGCTGGAACCACCACGAGCGGCAACGGCAATAGCTGGTACGTTGTCAAGAACGCTTCCGGTACGTTCAACATGAATGATGGCAACGTCAAGGGTACGAGCGGTTTCTCCTCTTGCCTCAGCAACGATGGCGTCATGAACTTCAACGGCGGCACCATTGAGCAGCCCGTCATGATTGGCCTCAAGAACGAGGGCACGCTTTTCATGAACGGCGGCAAGGTCGTCAGCAAGAACGGTCTCCAGAACTGGGGCACCGCGACGATTAACGACGGCGAGATCGATGGCATCCTCACCGACTTCTCGTGGGACGAGACTGAAACGGGTAAGCTCGAGATGAACGGCGGCTCGATCTCTGGAGACGTCATTGTCGTCAAGTACACCGGCTCCACTTCCACCCCCTCTGTTTCCATCAAGGGCGGATCCGTGGGTGGCTCCATTACGGCTACCGCTGGCACCACCGCTAACCCCGAGCAGAACACTCCGAGTGATGAGATTGCCCAGAACGTTACGGTTTCCAGCGGTCAGTTCAGCGACTCTTCCGTTGCCAAGTTTGTGACCAGCGGCAACGTGACCTCCTATAAGCAGGGCAAGTTCTACGTCAACGCTGCCGATGAGGTCGAGAACCTTGCCGTTGCCACCGTTGAGGTCAACGGCCAGACGATCTACTTCTACAACACCGATGACGCCAACACCTTCGCCAAGGAGAACGGCATGACTGCCGACGACGTCGATCGCCTTGTCTACTTCGTGGACTTCGAGACCAACGGCCATGGCGAGTTCCAGACCGCCGTGGTCAAGGCCGGCGAGGCCGTAGGCGACCAGATGCCCGCCGTCCCCGAGGTCGAGGGCTACACCGTTTCTGGTTGGTACGATGGCGACACGAAGGTTGACGCGACCTTCGTTCCCACCTCTGACGTGACTCTCGTTGCCATGTGGACCAAGAATCCTGCCAAGAGCGATCCCAAGACCGACCCCAAGGCCGACACCAAGCCTGCCGATGGCGACAAGAAGGCCGATGCCCCCAAGAAGGCTCTGCCCCAGACCGGTGACAACACCAACATGATGGTGCCGGTCGCGATTGCCGTTGCTGGCGTTGTGGTTGTTATCGCCGCCGTCGCCCTGCGCCGTCGCAACAACTAGCGCTCGCGCTTCTCGTCCATAAGCACTCGCGCTTGGGGCGTCCTTCGGGGCGCCCCCTTTTGTTGCCGTGACGCAACGTGCGCCTCGCGAGCGGCCGGGCGTATCCATGCGCACGCTATACTCGAAGGCAGAAAACACGAGAGGGGAGCGCACGCCCATGGACGCGCCACGCGAAGCAGAAAACCGCACTACCAGCACCGCCGCCGCGTCGAGCGAGGCCCCCGCTAACACCGAGGCCCCCGCTGCTGTCGCCGCCGATGAGGCCGCCGAGCGAGCGCTGTGGATTGGAAATGGGGGCTGTGG
>UQSV01000076.1 GCA_900543875.1 uncultured Coriobacteriaceae bacterium
AGCTCGTCTGGGAGTGCCCGCACTGCGGCAACCGCGACCAGTCCAAGCTCAACGTTGCCCGTCGCACGTGCGGCTACATCGGTACGCAGTTCTGGAACCAGGGCCGTACCGAGGAGATTCGCGACCGCGTGCTGCACCTGTAGTAGTAAGCTCTACAACTGTTTGAACTAGCTCGGGCGACCTTGCGACATGACTTGCGGGGCCGCCCGATTGACGTAGCTCGCCTGGGCCGGGCCTCTGCGAAGGGACATTGCGCATGAACTATGGCGCCATCAAGTACTGCGACATCGCCAATGGCGTGGGCGTGCGGACCTCCCTGTTCGTCTCAGGATGCCGCGTGCACTGCCCGGGCTGCTTCAACGGCGAGGCCCAGGACTTCGATTACGGCCTGCCCGTGACCCGCGAGGTCGTCGACGGCATCATCGAGAGTTTGCGCCCCAGCTACATCCGCGGCCTGTCGCTTCTGGGCGGCGACCCCATGGAGCCCGAGCACCAGGCCGAGCTTGTGCAGATCGTCGAGCGCGTTGCCCTCGAGCTGCCCGACAAGGACGTCTGGTGCTACACCGGCTACGTCTACGACCGCGACCTCGTGCCGGGAGGCCGCCGCTACGTCGAGGGCGTCACGGACCGCCTGCTTGACGGCATCGACGTACTGGTCGACGGTCCCTTTATCGAGGCCGAGAAGGACATCACGCTGCGCTTCCGCGGCTCGGCCAACCAGCGCCTCATCGACCTGGCAGCGACGCGCGCCACGGCCACGGCCGACAACCCCGCCGGCGACATCGTGATCTGGAGCGATGGCGAGGTCTTTGGCACCCACCACATGTAGGGCTGGGGAGCCGCTGGCCCGTTTGGCGACCGGTCACGCGCGGAACCGTCGCCAATCGTCTTGCATTCACAGAATATGAGTAGACCCGCCTTCCCGGATGCACCGTGGGAGGCGGGCCCTTTGCTAGGCAGATGAGGTGCTAACGGCTACATCCCGAGGTGGGCGGCCATGTCGAGGATGGCCTTGCGGTAGCCCTCGATACCCAGGCCGGTGATCGTCTCGAAGCAGGCCTTGCGCACGTAGGAGACCTGGCGGAAGTCCTCGCGCTCCTCGACCTTTGAGATGTGGACCTCGACGCAGGGAATCTGCACGGCCTTGAGGGCGTCGAGGATGGCGACCGAGGTGTGCGTGTAGGCGGCAGGGTTCATCACGATGCCATCATAGGTGCCAAGGGCCGCCTGGATCTCGTCGACGATGGCGCCCTCGTGGTTGCTCTGGAAGCAGCGGACGTTGGCAAAGCCCGCCTCGGCGGCCGCCGCCTTGCAGGTGCGCACGAGCGCCGCGTAGTCGGCCTTGCCGTAGATGGCGGGCTCGCGGATGCCCAACATGTTGATGTTGGGGCCGTTGATGACGAGCAGGGCGCGGCCGCGCTTCTCGGGCGAGGCGGCGACCTTCGAGGTCTTGGAGCCGTCGTCGAGGAAGGCGCGCAACGCGTCGAGGTCCTCCTTGCCCAGGCGCTCGTCGTTGATGGCGGCGCGCTGCTGGGCGCGGTAGGAGCTGCGGTGGCCCGGCGTGATGACGACGCGGCTCTTGGGCTTGTCGTCTTTCTCTGACTTGCCCAGGGCCCTCTCGACAATCTTGTCGGTGGGGATGGACTCGAAGGGGTTGTCGCAGGTGCCCGCGGGGTCGCCGACGCCCACGCCGGACTGCAGCGCGAACTCGCGCGACACGCCCTCGATCGCGGCGGGGCCAAGCACGACCTCGATGCCGGTGTTGCCGTGCGGCACGACGCCCAGCACGCCACGGATGGCGGTGATGTCGCTCATGGTCACGAGCGAGCTGTCTGCCAGGGTAAGCCTGAGGCGCGTGAGGCAGGTCATGACGTGCCTCACGTTTGCCTTTCCTCCCACGGCGGTGAGAATCTTGGCCGCGACTTCCCTGTACTCCATGGTGCAAATCCTTCCCTTGGTGCCCGCGGCACCTCGAGCCGCAAAAATACTCAAAGCATACTAGTTAAATAGGCTTAGCCTATCAATGTGTCGTAACGGTCACAAACCGCTAACGGACGATATTGCGGGGTAAGCGGAGACGCTACAGGGAGAGCTTGCGCATGATCTCCTGCGCGTCGCCTCGGGCAGACCCCGTGCACGCGATGACCTCGTCTGCCCAGGCGCGGTAGAGGGGCATGCGCTCGGCCGCCAGCGCCTCGATGCCGCGCGACTTCGAGATGGGGCGCCCCTTGCTCGAGAGCTGGTCGAGCTTGCGGTCGACCATCACGACGGTCGAGTTCTGGCGGAGCAGGTCGCGGTTCTCGGGGCGCGTCACGACGCCGCCGCCGCACGAGATGACCAGCCCGCTGCCTCTTGCGACCTCGGAGAGCGCCTGCGTCTCCATCGCGCGGAAGGCCTGCTCGCCGTCCGTCTCGATGACCTCGGCGGGGGTGCGGCCAAAGCGCTCGGAGAAGTTGACGTCCATGTCGACGAACGTGCGGCCGCAAAGCTCGGCGAGGTTGCGTCCGGCGCTCGTCTTGCCGCTGCCCGGCATGCCAATGAGCGCAACGTTTCTGCTCGAGCGCATGAGGCGCTCGTTGATGCTGCCGATGAGGCCCTCGTCAAGCTCGCGTCCCTGCCACATGCTGCTCGACAGCCACGCCTGGCCCACGAGCATCACGAGTCCGCTCTCGGAGGGCACGCCCATGCGCTCGGCGGCGAGCATGATGCCCGTGCGCTCGGGGTTGTAGACGACGTCGATGACGCCGCGCAGCCCCGTGATGTGGGCGAGGGTGTCGTCGTCGAGGGGCGAAGCGGGGCAGTTGGGGTACATGCCCACGGGGGTGGTGTTCACGATGAGGGCGGCGTCCGCGTGGCGGGTTGCGACGCCCTCGTAGGTCTCGTCGCCGTGGCGCGAGATGACGACGGGCACGGCGCCCACGTCCTCGAGTGCGCAGACGATGGCGCGGCTGGCGCCGCCTGAGCCCAGCACGAGGGCCTTCGCGTCTTGGATGGCGCCCAAGCCGCCCAGGTGCCGCTCGCAGAAGCGCTTGAGCGTCCAGGCGAAGCCGAACATGTCGGTGTTGTCGCCGATGATGCGGCCGCGCTCGTCATGCAGCAGCGTGTTGACGGCGCCGATACGCGCTGCGGTGGGCCGCAGCTCGTCGACGAGCGGGATGAGGTCGCGCTTGTAGGGGATGGTGCAGTTGAGGCCCTTCCAGGAGCCCTCGCGCACGAACGCGGCAAGCTCGTCGGGCTCGAGCTCGATGAGCTCGTAGGGGGTCGTTCCCAGCCCCTCGTGGATCTGGGGGCTCCAGCTGTGCTTGAGCGTGCGACCCAGAAGGCCGTAGGTCACCGGGGCGTGCGGCGCGCGCTCGGCGCCCTTCTCGGCCGCCACCTACACCAGCTCCGTGTAGCTGCCGAGGTAGCGATACTCCTCGCAGACGTCGTCGAGCGAGGCGATGAGCTTGGGGAACTCAGGCGCCGCCACCGAGCAGTCGACGTCGAAGTAGAACATGAAGTCGAAGTCCGAGTTGGGAATCGGGCGGCTCTCGAGCTTGAGGAGGTTCACGTCGAGGGCGTAGAAGCGGGCGAGGACCTTGTAGAGGCTGCCCGGGTCGTTGGGCGTCACGACCATGAGCGAGGTGCGGTCGGCGCCGGGGTAGATCTCGAGGTTCTTGGAGATGCAGGCGAAGCGCGTGTAGTTGGCGTCGGAGTCCTGCACGGAGCGGGCGAGGGACACCAGGTTGTAGAGCTCGGCGCAGCTGCGGCTCGAAAGGGCTGCGACGTCGGTGCGGCCGCTCTCGGCCACCATCTTGGCGGCCGCGGCGGTGTTCTCGACCACGTGCACGGTCATCTCGGGGTGCTGGGCGAGGAAGCCCTTGCATTGGGCAATGGCCTGTTGGTGGCTATAGACGTCGGTGATGCCGCCAATCTTGGCTCCGGGAAGGGCCAGCAGGTTGTGGTCGACCTTGATGCGCACCGAGCGCACGATCGAGAACTTGTGACGCATCATGAGATCGTAGACCTGGTTCACGGTGCCTGCGGTGGAGTTCTCGACCGGCAGCACGCCATAGCGGCAGAAGCCCTCGTCGACCGCGCGGAAGACGCCCTCCCACGAGTCGAAGTAGCTGATCTTCGCGCGCTTGAAGAGGCGGTCGGCGGCGTGCTGAGAGTAGGCGCCCTCGACGCCCTGGCAGGCCACGAAGGCGTCCTGCGGGAAGAGTGCGGGCGTGCCCGCGATGGCGCCCTCGATGGCGTCCGCGAGCTCGCTCTTGTTATTGAGCTCGGCGCTCTGCTCGGAGCGCGAGATCTCCATGATGAGACTGAAGAGCACCTGCGAGTAGTCGCGGAGCTTCTCGGGGACCATCGTGGCGACGTCGGCGAGCTTGGCGCGCTCGCGGCCGCGGTCGAGGATGGGCTTGCCGCTCGCTCGCTTGTACTCGGCGACCTCGTGCGTGCATTGCATGCGCTGCGCGAAAAGCTCGCAGATCTGGGTGTCGATGGCGTCGATGCGGCTGCGGATTTCTGAGAGGTCAGCCATGGTGCTCCAAACGTTCTAGCTGGGATTACTCGGTGTTGGTCTCAAGGGTTGCGGCGGCAGGCACAGCGTAGGCGCCGTCATCGACGAGCGCGTCGAGCAAGGCGAGCGCGCAGGCCGCCTCCACGACGGGCACGGCCCTGGGGACGATGCAAGGGTCGTGGCGCCCGCGGACCACAAGGTCGGCGTTCTCGCCCAGGGCGAGGTCGACGCTGTCCTGGCGCTTGCCGATCGAGGGCGTGGGCTTTACGGCCGCGCGCCAGACGATGGGCATGCCCGTGGAGATGCCGCCCAGGATGCCACCGGCGTTGTTGGCGGTGGTGACGACCGCGCCGCCCCTCTCGCGCCAGGGGTCGTTGTTCTGCGACCCACGCAGGGCGGCCGCCCCAAAGCCGGCGCCAAACTCGACGCCCTTCACGGCCGGGATGCCATAGGTGAGCGCCGCGATGCGGTTCTCGAGGCCGTCGAACATCGGGTCGCCCACGCCTGCAGGCATGCCGTAGACGGCGCACTCGATGACGCCGCCCACGGAGTCAAGCTCGCCCTTTGCGGCAAGCACGCTCTCGTGCATGGCGCGGGCGGCCCCAGCGTCGATGCAGGGAAGCTCGTTTGAGAGGATGGCCTTTCGCTGGGTGGGTTCATAGGCGAGGTCGTTCAGGGTGGCGTCCGTCACGCACTCGGGGCCGAGCTGGGCGATATGGGCCACGACCTGGATGTTCATAGCGGCGAGGGCCTGCAGGGCGATGCCGCCCGCGATGCACAGCGGGGCGGTGAGGCGGCCCGAGAAGTGGCCGCCGCCCGCGACGTCGTGGTGGTTGCCGTAGCGAACAAAGGCCGGGTAATCGGCGTGGCCGGGGCGCGGCACGCGGCGCAGGCCGTCGTAGTCCTGGCTGCGGGTGTTGGTGTTCTCGATGATGGCCGAGAGGGGCGCGCCGCAGGTGTGGCCGTCGACGAGGCCCGAGAGGATGCGCGGGCGGTCGGGCTCGCGGCGGGCGGTCGAGGTGTCGGAGCGGCCGGGCGCGCGGCGCTCGAGAAAGGCCTGCAGCTCGTCGAGGTCGACTTCGATGCCGGCGGG
>UQSV01000077.1 GCA_900543875.1 uncultured Coriobacteriaceae bacterium
GGGGTCGACGCGGTACGCGGGCGCTCGCGCTCCGTCGCCTCGTCGCGACGGGCCGAGGCGACGCCACCAGCGGGCAGCGTACGCGCCGCATAGGCCCCGCGCGGGCGTGTGCGCGGCTCGCTCACGCCCGTGTCCTCCTCGTCGGCGAGCCTCATACGGGCGCGGTTGCGGTCATAGGCAGTCTCGGGCAGCTTGGAGTGAATCGATACGTTCACGATGAGCCCCACCAAGATAAGGCAGCTCATGATTGACGAGCCACCGTAGCTGATGAACGGCAGCGGCTTGCCCGACAACGGAAACAGCCCCAGCACGCCAAAGACGTTGAGGAAGAGCTGCGCCAGCAGCAGGGTGGCGGCGCCAATCGCCAGCAGGCGGCCCTCGTTGTCAGACGCGTTTCGCGAGATCTCGAACGCCTGGTAGGCAAGGAAGGCAAACATCACCAGCACGAAGAGTGTGCCAAGAAGACCCAGCTCCTCTCCCACGATGGCAAAGATGAAGTCGTTGTGGGCCTCGGGCAGGTAGCTGTACTTCATGCGGCTCATGCCCAGCCCCACGCCCTTGATGCCGCCCGACGCAAACGCGTAGAAGCCGCGCGTGAGCTGGTAGCCGCTGTCCCACTCGTCTGCCTCGGGGTTGAACATCGTGATGATGCGCTGGCGCGAGTAGTCGTCCTTGAGGGCGAGGACGAGGCCAACGGCAACGACAAAGATCAGGAAGCTGCGCACGAGCCTACGGTCGAGCCCTGCGTAGTAGGCCACGACAAAGATCATGGCGCAGATGATCATCGTGCTGCCCTTGTCGGGCTGGAACAGGATGAGCACGAGGGGCAGGCCCAGGAACAGGCAGCCGCTGACGACAAGCTCCTTGAACTCCATGCGCTGCTCGCACAGCCACCCATTGGCAATGGACGCCGTGGCAAGCAGCACCGATGCCTTGGCGAACTCGGACGGCTGCAGGCGAAACGGGCCGATGGCGAGCCAGCGCGTGGCGCCGCCAGCGGTGGAGCCCGCGACGCGCACCACGAGCAGCATGACACAGACACCCAAGCCAATGACCATGAGCCAGGTGGGCTTGCAGAGCGTGTGATAGTCGATCTTGGCCGCAGCGAAGGCCAGGATGGCGCCACCAATGATGAAAGCGAACTGGCGGATGACGTAGTAGTTGGCGCTGCCCTGCTCGCTCAGCGCCTCGACCGAGCTAGCGGAGTAGATCATGACGAGGCCAAAGCAGACGAGCAGCACGGTGACGCCGATGAGCAGCAGGCGCGGACGCATGATGCGCGCGGGGACGCCCATGATGGCGCGCTCGAGGTTGCCACGGCTGGCCTCAGCACGGCTGCGGGCGGCGGCGCGGGCGCGCTCGCGGGAGGACGGACGCTCGGCCGCGCCCTCGCTGGTTGTGGGTCGGGTGATGGTGCGATCTGCCACTTACTTCTCCCCCATCTGGGAGATGCGCTGCGCCACGAGCTGCTTGAAGACGCGACCGCGCTCCTCGTAGCCGCCAAACTCGTCGAACGACGAGCACGCGGGCGAGAGCAGCACCGTGTCGCCGGGGCGCGCGGCGGCGATGCCGGCGTCGAGGGCGTCCTCGAGGTGCTGGGCGCGAAAAACCTGCAGCGTGCCGCCCTGAGCCTCGAGGGCGGCGGCGATGCGCTCGCCGGCCTCGCCAAAGCAGACGGCCACGCGGGCGTCTGCCGCGACGTCTGCCGCCATGTCCTCGAGCTCGGTGCCCTTGTCGTGGCCACCCAGCAAGATCACGACGGTACCCGGGGCGAAGGCCGTGAGAGCCTTGGAGACCGCGTCGGTGTTCGTGGCCTTGGAGTCGTTCACGAAGCTGATGCCAGCCGCGCTGCCGCAAGGCTCGATGCGGTGCTCGAGCGGGCTGAAGGCGGCAAGTCCCGCGCGAACGTCGGCGACGTCGATGCCGCAGGCAAGGGCGGCCGCCGAGGCAGCCAGAGCATTCTCGACGTTGTGGCTACCATGAATCTGCAGGTCGGCGGCGTGCACGAGCTCGGTGTCGACGCCATCGACGCGCACGACGAGCATGCCGTCGCTGCGCTGCCAGGCGGCGTGGGGAGCGTCTGCGGCAGGCGCCTCGCCCACAGGCAACAGGTGGCAGACGCGTAAGTCCCGGGCCTCGAGGCGCCTGATGATAGCGCGGCACCAGTCGTCGCCCGTCGAGACCACGGCGAGGTCGCCGGGCTCGAGGTTCGCGAAGACCTTCTCCTTGGCGGCGGCGTAGTTCTCCATCGTCTTGTGCCAGGAGAGGTGGTCGGGCGTGACGTTGAGCAGCACCGCCACGTGCGGGTGCAGGTGGCGCGTCGTGGCCAGCTGGAAGCTCGAGAGCTCGGCCACGAGCCACTCGCCCGGGGCGCGGCGGCAGACCTCGCCAATCGCCATGGTGCCGATGTTGCCCACGGCCTCGGCGGCGCAGCCGCCAGCGCGCAGCAGGTCGCGCGTGAGGGTGGTCGTGGTGGTCTTGCCGTTGGTGCCGGTGATGCCCACCCAGCGCTCGGGACTCTCGCGCCAGGCGAGCTCGGGCTCGCCGATGACCTCGGTGGCGTGGGCGGCGGCGCTCGCGAAGAAGTCGCTGAACTCGGAGATGCCGGGACTCACCACGGCAACGTCGTAGCGGCCCTCTACGTCCTCGGTGCCGCACACCACGCGCGCGCCCGCGCTCTCGAGGGCGCGGGTCGCCTCACCCGGCTTGCTCTTGAGGCCGCCATAGACGGTGAGCGACGTCACGCGGCCCTCCTGGCGCTCGTCAAGCAGGCAGTCCGCGACCGCCTCGCCCGTCTTGCCCAGGCCCAGGACCAGCACGTCTCCCCAGGCGCGATCATCAACGTTTGCCATCACAAAGATGCCCCCTCAAAAAACACGTATGGGCGCCGCGATGCACGCGCGACACCCATGACAAGGCGCCGCGTGCGGCGGCGCCCCTAGTCGCTAGCGAAGCTGGAAGTACAGGGCAAAGCCCACGGCCGCGAACATCGCGCTCACAATCCAGAAGCGGATGACCACCTTGGTCTCGCTCCAGCCCTTCTTCTCGAAGTGGTGGTGGAGCGGCGCCATGAGGAAGATGCGCTTGCCCGTGGTCTTGAACGAGATGACCTGCAGCATGACGCTCAGGGCCTCGCAGATGAACAGGCCTCCCATCACAAGGGAGGTCACCTCGGTCTTGGTGAGCACGGCCAGCGCCGCGAAGCCCGCGCCCAGCGCGAGCGAGCCCGTGTCGCCCATGAAGATTGACGCCGGGTAGCAGTTGTGCCACAGAAAGCCCACGCAGGCACCGGCGCACGCGCCGGCAAACACCGCGAGGTTGATCTCGTCGTACGAGAAGGCCACCATCGCCATGGCGAGCATGACCACCATGACCGTGCCACCTGCCAGGCCGTCGAGGCCATCGGTGAGGTTCACGGCGTTTGACAGACCCGCAAGCAGCAAGAACACGAAGAGGACGTAGAGCCAGGGCACCTGCACGCCGGCGATGGTGCTCGTGAGCACGCCCAGGTCGATCACGAGGCCGCCCGGGAAGGTAACCGTGGGCGCGATACCCACCCAATTGACCGCGAACAGGCAGAACGCCACCGAGATGACGATGAGGCCGGCCATCTTCTGCGAGGGCGTGAGGCCCAGCGAGCGGCCGTGGCTCACGCTCTCGATGTCATCGAGAAGGCCCAGCAGGCCCGTGGCGATGGTCGCGACGACACACAGGATGAGGTCGGGCGTCCAGCGGGCGAGCAGCAGCACGGTGAGCATGATGCCCACGAGCATGATGACGCCGCCCATGGTGGGCGTGCCCTGCTTCACAAGGTGCGTCTGCGGGCCGTCGGCGCGGACCTGCTGGCCAATGCCGTCCTTGCGCATGACGCGGATGAACGCGGGCATGATCGCGGCCGTGATGAGGCCAGCGACGAAGACCGCGACGAACACGAGGTAGGTGGGGTACTGAGACCCGGCAAACAGGGAGCTAAGCATGTTAGCCCATCACCGCCTTAACGAATCTGTCGAGGTAGGCCGCACGAGACGCCTTCACGAGCACGAGGTCGTCCTTCTCGAGCACGGGGCCCATGACGCGCGTGAGCTCCTCGACGTCGGCCACGCGCACGAGCTTGTCCTCCGAGAAGCCCATGAGGCGCGCGGCGCTCTCCATGTGATTGGCGCGCTGGGTGCCCACGATGACGAGCAGGTCGAGCGGCTTGGCCGCGGCGTAGGCGCCCACGAGCTCGTGGAGGCGCTCCTCCTCGGCGCCCAGCTCGCCGATCTCGCCCAGGATCGCCACGCGGCGGCCGCCCGGCGCCACCTGCATCGAGCACAGGGCGTTGAGGGCCGCGGCCGTGGAGTCGGGGCTGGCGTTATAGGAGTCGTCGATGACGCGGCAGCCGCAGGCGGCGCGCACGACCTCCTGACGCATGTGCGTGGGCGCGAGCTTCTCGAGCGCCTCGATGGCCGCGTCGAGCTCCACGCCCATGCCGCAGGCAAGGCCCAGGGCAAGCAGCAGGTCGGGCACGACCTGGGCACCCGTGAGCGACAGGGTCACGCGCACGCGCGTGCCGGCGGCGACGCTACCCAGCTCCTGGTCGAACACGACGTCGAGGCTCGGGTGCGCCTCGTCGTCAAGTGCAACGTTCTCGGCGTGAAGCGCGCTGCTCTCGCCCACGCCGACGAGCGTCACGGGAACGCCCGCGGGCTTGGCGAAGTGCTCGGCGATGAAGGCCGTGTAATCGTTCTCGGCCGTCATGACCACACGGGGAGCCGGGGCCACGGTGCTTGCGGGGGCGCTGGCGAGGGGGGCCACGATCTCTCCCTTGGCGCGGGCGATGTTCTCGCGGCTGCCCAAAAGGCCGATGTGGCTCGTGCCCACGTTGGTGATCACGGCCACGCGCGGGCGCGCCGCGGCGGCCAGGCGGTCGATCTCGTGGGGATGGTTCATGCCCATCTCGACCACGAGGACCTGCGCGTCCTCGGGCGCCTCGAGCAGAGTGATGGGCACGCCGATGAGGTTGTTGAAGTTGCCCGCCGTGGCGTGGGTGCGCCAGGTGTTGCCGAGCGAGGCGGCGAGCATGTCCTTGGTCGTGGTCTTGCCCACCGAGCCCGTGACGCCCACGACGCACCAGTCGTGGCGCTCG
>UQSV01000078.1 GCA_900543875.1 uncultured Coriobacteriaceae bacterium
CCGAGCCTCGACGACAAGCCCGTCGACATCGCGATGGCCCTGCTCATCCCCGACTCCGAGGCCGGCTCCACCCACCTGCGCCTGCTGTCGAAGGCCGCCATGCTGCTCATGGACGACAACTTCAAGACCAAGCTGCGCGAGTGCAACGACGCCGCCGAGCTCGCCGCCACGCTCAACGTGGAACTCGTCGCCTAAACGCGCGTCGACGTTGCAACGCACCTAGGAAAGGCGGGAGCGGCCCGAATGGGCCGCTCCCGCCTTCTTTGTTGTTAGCACCCCATAGCCGTGAGCGCAAAAAACGTTGACCGCTGCCTCATGCATTTCCGCAAGCCATCTCTCGCCAGCACTCGCGCTCGCGGCGGTCCTTCTCGTAAACCGCCAACCGTCAAGCCCGCGTGCAGCCAACAGCGCCATTAAGGTCGGCACTCGCCTGCCTGAGGTTAGCCAGGATGCAAAACTCGCCCGCTCGAGAAGCGATTTCGACCCGCTCGCCCGCAATCATCGCCTTCTGATTCAAATAGTTACATCAATTAGGTAACCTAATCCGAACTCAAAGAGTAGCCAGCGGATTCCCCTCTGCTTATCAGGCATTTTCATGCCCTGTGCGCCTACCTACTTAGGCATCCCCGAAGCAGGTTACCTAATTGGTGCATTTTTTATTAAGGGAGAATCTATGGAAGGCATCATTTGCGGTCCCTCGGCACTCAGCTACCTCAGGACACCACCCCAAGTGCTCGACTTGCTGCCAAGCATCCCCATCTCACAAGACCGGGCAACGCAGACATTCATATCGACAAGTCCAGCCTTTAAAGAACTCTTTGGCGAAACGGTTCATACACTCGTCTCAAGCGTCAGCGAACACACCAACGCCAAGCACATCAAGCAGCATCTTTGGTCGGGACCACTGCCACCGCAGGCAACTATAGATGACCCCGCCGTTGGCACCGTGACGTCTCCCCTGCTCACGCTCCTCACGCTCGCACAGCACTGCACAGACATCGAGCTTGCCATGATCATGCACGAGTTCTGCGGCGAGTTCGCTGTCTATCGCCCGTCAGACGAGGTCGAGAAGGTCCTCCCCAAGACCAACGACGCGCGTCTGGCGTACGGCTGGGAGCGGGCGCCCTCAAAGGACAAGAGACCCTCGAGCCTCTGGCAGCGCAGCCATCTCGTCGAGCCCCACGAGCTCGCGAGCTTTGCGCGCGAGGTGCGCGGCCATCGCGGGGCGCGCCGTTTCGAACGGGCAGCAGCGATGCTTCAGGGCGTCACACTCTCGCCCCTCGAGGTGCGAACAGCCCTGCTCATGGGCCTGCCACGCACGCTGGGCGGCCGCGGCATCAAGATCGAGACCAACGCGACCATTCGCTTCACGCAAGCGGCGAGCAAGATCGCCCATCGCAGCTACTGCATCGCAGACATCCTCATAACCTCGCCAGACGGCACGCACGTCGTCGACGTCGAGTGCCAGGGCGCGAGCGTCCACGAAGGCATCGAGGCCAGGATCTCCGACGCCGACCGCACGACGGCGCTCGAGTCGATGGGCGTGAGCGTTATCCTCGTCAGCCATGACCAAATCGCGAGCCACGACAGCTTCAACGTGGTCATGGACCTCGTCGAGCGCGAGCTGGGGCAGCGCCTCCCCGCCCAGACCAGTCGCATGGTCAAGAGTGAGGAAGCGCTGCGAGGAGACCTGTTTCAGGAGTGGGAGACGCTCGGGATGGCCCAGAACGATGGCAAGGTCGACGCCTCCGCCCGAACCAGGGCCGAGGCAAAGGCAAAGGCCAGGGGTGGCGCCAAGGCCGCGACCAAGCCGGGCACCGCAAAACACAAGGCCGAGAAGAACGCCAGCTCGGCTACAGAGGCCAAGGAGACAACCATGGCCAAACCCAAGCAGACCCCCAAGCGCTAGCTACTCAGCCAGGGCAAACGCAAAGGCGAACGAGCCGGGGCCGCAGTGCGAGGTGATGACGTTCTGCGTGTCATACCAGCGAACCTCGGAGAAGCCCAGCTCGCGCACGCGCTTCTCGGCAGCCTGCTGAATCGCGAGCGGCAGGCCGCACGAGCGCACCAGAAAGGCCGTCGAGGTGTCGGGCGTACCCTGCACCAGCAGGTGGTCGATAAGGCCAAGGGCGCACGGCTCCATCTTGCCGCGCAGCTTCTTGGTGGCCACCAGGCGGCCGTCAATGAGCTCGATAATGGGCTTGATGCGCAGCAGCGTGGCGCCCACGAAGGCGGCGTTGGACAGGCGGCCGCCGGCGCGCAGGTAACCCAGGTCGCCGGGAATAAAGCCCATGCGCACGCGGCGAGCGTAGGCCTGAGACCACTCGAGCAGCTCGGAGATCGTGATGTCGGGGTTAGCGGCGAGGTGCTCGGCCGTCTTGCGCACCACGAGGCCAAGGCCAATGGTCACGTGCGCGGAGTCGAACATCGAGATGTAATCGCGGCCCTCGGCAGCCGTACGGGCGCTCTCGAACGAGCAGGTCGTCACCGCGGAGTAGGCGATGTAGAGGATGTGGGCGTCGGGGCGCTCGGCGTGGATGCGGTCGAAGACGGCCGCGAAGTCGGCGGGCATGCTGCCGCTCGTGTGGGGAAGAACGCCCAACTGGCGGCACTCCTCGAGCATCTCGGCGGGGTCGAGCGAGCCGTCGTCGATCGTGACGTCGCCGATGGAGACATGCATGGGAACGATCTCGACGCCAAGCTCCGCGGCCTCGGCGGCGCTGATGTCGCTTCCCGACTCGGTAACGATGACGATGTTGCTCATGGGATCCCCCTGTCCTCAGCCGCGGCGCGGCACGGTAAAGCGAGCGGCACGACGGCGCCGGCACGTTCGCGATTGACATAAAACCGCACGTAACAGCCCCAAAACTGTCACGTGCTGATAATTGTTGCACAGGCGAGCCGCCCCTATGTTCGATAACCAGGTGTAAAGCTGGGAAACGCTAGCAGGCATCCCTATGCCACGAAGACCCGGGGCGAGAAGAGCGAGAGGGGTCAGGACGAAAAGGGCGGCCCCGCCGAGAAGGCAAGGCCCTCCCGAATCGGGGGCGGGTATGGCATCAGAGCCCCAGAGCAAGTTTTCTGCCTGCGATAATAGCCAAGAGGGGCAGAAGAAGGTGTGGCGCGAGTGGAGAGGCGTCCAGGGGGTCGCAGTGGCCCAAGGAACACCGGCGCCGCCATCCGATATGCCGCGTAGGCCATCTCGCATAGAGTGGCCCCTTTGTGCGGGGTCGGCCACTTCGCATTTGTCCCACTTTACGCGAGGATCGGCTAGTTCGTACCGCCCCACTATGTGCGAGGACCGGCCCACTCGTGCTCGTCCCCACTAAGTGCAGGATCGGCCCGCTCACACTGTCCCCGTGCATCGCCCCTACATACCAAAAGAGGCCGGAACCACTTGGTTCCGGCCTCGGCAATTTGGTGGGCGTTACAAGATTTGAACTTGTGACCTCTTCCGTGTCAGGGAAGCGCTCTCCCCCTGAGCTAAACGCCCGAAGCTTGGGGTGCGCGTTTCGGCGCGAGGAATAATATACTGAAGCTTCTGCCCCCGCGCAACCCCAAATCTCAACTTTTTTTGATTTGCTCGAAAAAGTTTGAGAAAGGCGAGGTAGATGCACCGTCAGCCTCAAAAGGCCGCAGCATTCTCGCACTCACGTCCGCAAGATGGGGCATGCCGCGCCCCATGGAGTGCGGCACGGTGGCGCCCACGCTCGCCATACGCTGCACCACGCAGCCACCCGCGCACCCACGCGGCCAGCGAGCCACGCGCCTCGCACACTCGCGCAGCCCGCGAGCCGCACCCCAAAGCGCCTACTTGTTGGGCTCCAGGTCCTCCCCCACCACAAGGTTCTGGAACCGGTTCTCGATGAACTGGTCCGAGAAGTGCGCGTCAACGTACTCGTCCACCGGGTTCGCCGGCGGAATTCCCAGGTCCCTCTGCGCCTTGCGGTAGAAGCAGAACACCGTCGCGAGCATGTCCACGATGAGAAACGCCGTCATGAGCGCCACGAGGATCACCTGCAGGCGACTCGTGGGCTCACCGATGCGATAGATCACCTCGGGCATAACCACGCGGCACCAGATGAGCCCGATAACGCCCCACGCAAAAATGAATCGCCACGCAATCCACTGGGTGATCGCGTCGGGCAGGCCAAGGTAGGTCCAGGACTGCGCATGGAAGAGGTTCTCCATAAGCATGCCCGTCGTCTGCTCCAGGCCACCACCGAGCAGCGCGGAGAGCACAAAGACCTGCCCCATGGGCGCCTTGCGGAAGTTCCACAGCACCATCGTGAGCAGGCACGCCCCAAAGCCGTACAGCGGCGAGAACGGGCCCCACACGAGGCCCACGCGCAGCTCGGTGCGCCCCGACGACACGAACATCCACACCATCTCGAGCACGAGTCCCGCCACGCTCGCCACCATGAAGATAATCACGTAGTGATAGAACCCCGGCCGCATGTGGTCGAGGTAGTCCTCGCGCACCGCGGAGCGGGCCTCCTTGAGCGCCTGGACCTGCTCAGTCGAGAGCTTGGGCTTGGGCTGGGTCTTGAGGTCCGCGTAGGCCGGGTCATGGCTCTTGTGTGCCCTGCGGCGCCGCGCGCGGTCGAGAATGACCTTGTCGGCGGCCTCGGTGAGCTCCTCGGGCACCTTGCCGCGCCGAGCCAGCACGCGGAAGCTGCGACCGCGCGCGAAGCGGTAGCCCACCATGCGCGCGAGGTACTGCACGAGCACGTAGACGAGCCCTATGAGCGCGAGAAGAATCAGGACGTTGAGCAAGGGAGCCCCTCACGAGACGGACGGCGCGAACGGACCCGCGCGCCAAGCCCTCCACAGGATGGCTGTTGGCGCGCCGGCTCTACCCCTATGGTATCCAAAAAAGAAACGACCCAACCGAAGCGATTGGGTCGTACGAATTAGATGGAGGCGACGCCCAGATTCGAACTGGGGGTAGGGGCTTTGCAGGCCCATGCCTTACCACTTGGCCACGTCGCCATTGAAAAAGGGCCGGCCGGATGGCCGGCGCCGCATTCACATGGAGCGGACAACGGGGCTCGAACCCGCGAC
>UQSV01000079.1 GCA_900543875.1 uncultured Coriobacteriaceae bacterium
GCCGAGTCCCGGCAGACGGACGATGCCGCCGTGTGCGTGGCCCGCAAGGACGACCCCACGGGAGGCCGTGCCATCTGCGCCGACGACGAGCGCGACATGACGCTCGTGGGCTACCTCGCGTTTCTCGACCCGCCCAAGGCAAGCGCCGCGGCGGCCGTCGCCGCGCTCGCGGGCCGCGGAGTTGCCACCAAGGTGCTCACCGGCGACTCGGCGCGCGTGGCCGCGCATGTCTGCGGGCGCATCGGCATCGACGCGAGCCGCGTGCTCACCGGTGCCGACGTCGAGCGCATGGACGACGCCGCGCTGGCCCGGGCCGCGCAGGAGGCGTCCGTCTTCGCCAAGCTCTCGCCCTCCCAGAAGGCGCGCGTGGTGCGCGTGCTGGGCGAGCTCGGTCACTCGGTGGGCTACATGGGAGACGGCGTGAACGACGCCGCGGCCATGCGCGCGAGCGACTGCGCCATCTCGGTCGACTCGGCCGTCGACGTGGCCCGCGAGGCCGCCGACATCATCCTGCTCGAGAAGGACCTCATGGTCCTCGAGCGCGGCATCGAGTTTGGCCGCCGCACGTTCGCCAACATGAGCACGTACGTGCGCCTCACCGTGAGCTCGAACTTTGGCAACATCATCTCGGTGCTCGTGGCCGCGGCGACGCTGCCCTTCCTGCCCATGGGCGCCGTGCAGCTGCTCCTGCTCAACCTCATCTATGACGTCACCTGCTGCGCCATCCCCTGGGATCGCGTCGACGACGAGCGCATCGCCTGCCCCAGCGTGTGGTCGACACGCTCCACCAAGCGCTTCATGCTGGCCTTTGGCCCCGTGAGCTCGGTCTTTGACATCGTCACGTTTGCGGCGCTGTTCTTCCTCGTGTGCCCCGCGGTGGCGGGAGGCGCCTGGGGCGCGCTCGACGAGGCGGGTCGCGCGGCGTTCGTGGGGGCGTTCCAGGCCGGCTGGTTCATCGAGAGCATGTGGACGCAGACGCTCGTCATCCACCTGCTGCGCACAGATCGCACGCCCTTCCTCGAGAGCCGCGCGGCGCTTCCGCTGCTTGCGATGGGCGCCGCGGGCGTGATGCTGGCGACCGCCCTGCCCTTCTCGCCCATGGCCGAGGCGCTGGACTTCGTGGCGCCGGGAGCGGCGTTCTTCCCCGTCCTGCTCGCGATCGTCGCGGGATTTGCGGCATGCGTCCTGCTCGTGCGCAGGTTCGTGAAGTTGGACTAGCGGAGGGGTTACGCCGCGCGGCTCGTCTCGCGCGCCAAGGGGACGGGTCCGCTGGCACGCGACTGGGGGTGGCGAGCCAGAAGGCCCATTCCCCTTGCACGCCACACCCGCCCCTTCGCCGCGCTACACTAGCGCGCGGAAGAATCGGCTCAAACGGGGGGCACCATGGGCATCAACAGGATGACTATCATCGGGCGCGGGGCCATCGGCCTGCTCTACGGCAGCATCGCCGCGGCTACGTTGGGTAGCGACGCCGTCGAGTACGTCATGGACGACGAGCGCTTCGAGCGCCACGCACGCGAGCAGATCCGCGTGCTCGACAAGCCCTGCGACCTGCCCACCGTCCGCGGCAAGGACGCGCACCCCGCCGAGCTGCTCGTCCTTGCCGTCAAGGCGGGTAGCCTCGACGCCGCGCTCGACCTCGCCGCGCCTCTCGTGGAACCCGGCACCCGCATCGTGTCGCTGCTCAACGGCATCACGAGCGAGGACGCCTGCGCCGCGCGCTTTGGCTGGGAGGGCGTCGTGCCCGCCGTGGCGCAGGGCCTCGATGCCACCTACCTTGACCACAACCTGCGCTACAGCTGCCCCGGCCACATTCACATCGGTGCGGCCGAGAAGACCGCGCCCGAGGCCGTCGCCGACGTCGCCAGCTTCTTTGAGCGCGCAGGCATCCCCCGCATCATCGAGGACGACATCCGCCACCGCCTGTGGGCAAAGCTCATGCTCAACGTGGGCGTCAACCAGACCACGATGGCGTTTGGCGGCACCTACGGCACCGTCACGAGCGACCCCGAGCAGATTCGCTGCTTCGTCGCCGCGATGCGCGAGGTGCGCGCCGTGGCCGCGGCCGAGGGCGTCGAGCTCACCGAGGCCGAGCTCACGGGCATGTTCGAGCTCTGCGCGCAGATGGCGCCCGACGGCATGCCCTCGATGGCCCAGGATCGCGTGATGCGCCGTCCCACCGAGGTCGAGGAGTTCTCGGGCACCATCGTGAGGCTTGGGCACGAGCATGACATCCTCACGCCTCAGAACGAATGGCTCTACCAGCGTATTCGCGAGATCGAGGCCAGCTGGTAGGCAGTCCATAAGATTCGCGCGAGAGGGGCGCGGAGGCGGCAAACACGTCGCTTCCGTGCCCCTCTTATATGGTGAGGGCGCAGCGTCGCCCGTTCTTCTCGGCCACATTGCGGCGGCACCTCGGACCTTGCGAGTCCTTCTCGGCAGCGTCACGCCACTCGCCCGACCTCGCGTCCCGCGCGCATGGCGGCGCCACGGCGCGCGCCACGCGAATTCTTCTCGGCCGCGTCGAGCAGCCCACCTGGCGCTCACCAGCCCATCCTATGCTCGCGAGTGCCCCGTCGCCCCGACCGCCTCGTCTCACAAACCCCACGAACGCCCTTCTCGGCAGCAAATTCACTAGAACGCGCAGCTCACGAACTTGTACATCAATCAATGGGCAATCGTTTTCGCACGAGTTTCCAACGCGCTTTTATCGAATATCAAAGATTATTCTTGACAAATCGAGCGCAATGCATTTTCCGAGCTTTCGAGGTTAGTTAATCAATTAACAAAATGCGATGGCTATTCATCTACCTGCACGTTTGCCGATTTCGCGTTGCACATATGTTAGTCCCTACGATAAAACACTTCCTGTCAAGCAGCCACGCCAAGGCTTGCAAGGGCACCGCAGCGCCCGCAGGCCCAACGTGGCATGGGACCAAGTTGGTCAAAGGAGGAGAACGTGAAGATCGTAGGAGTTAGCGCCTGCACCGTCGGCATTGCTCACACCTACATGGCCAAGAAGGCCATCGAGGACGAGTGCGCCAAGCGCGGCTGGGAGTGCAAGGTCGAGGCCCAGGGTGGTATGGGCATCGAGGACGAGCTCACGCAGGAGGACGTCGATTCCGCGGACCTCGTCATCGAGACGATCGACGTGGGCATCGAGGGCGAGGACCGCTTCGAGGCCAAGGCCGCCGAGGGTCGCCTCTACAAGGTTGGCACCGCCGACGCCATCTCCGACGCCGCCAAGGTGATCGATGACGCCCTGGCCGCCGCCGGCATCGACGCTTCCGCCACTGTCGCCAAGGCCGAGGCCACGCCCGCCGAGGACGCCAAGCCCGTCGCCACCGCCGCCCCCGGCGGCCCCAAGCCCGCTGAGAAGAAGTCCATCTTCGCCGAGCCCGGCAAGACGCTGCTCAACGCCTTCAACACCGGCGTGAGCTACTTCATCCCCATCGTCGTCATCGGCGGCGTGTTCCTCGCCTTCTCCCTCGCCTCCGGCACCGCCGGCGCGTCGGGCATGGAGGTCACGAACCCGTTCATGGTGTCGCTGAACACCATCGGCATGGCCGGCATCTCGATGATGATCCCGGTGCTCGCCGCCTACATCGCCTACTCGATGGCCGGCAAGCCCGCCCTCGCCCCCGGCTTCGTGCTTGGTTACCTGGTTAACAACGCGGTGACCACCCCGAGCGGCGCCAGCGTCTCCACCGGCTTCCTGGGCGCCATGATCATGGCCGTCATCTGCGGCTACTTCGTCCGCTGGATGAAGACCTGGAAGGTCAACGACACGATCAACACGATCATGCCGATTCTGATCATCCCGATCCTCACCTCGCTCGTGCTCGGCATGGCCTACATCTACATCCTGGCCACCCCGCTCGGCTTCGTGATGGACTGGCTCACCGCCGTCCTCGGTAGCCTCCAGGGTGGCTCCGCCGTCGTCCTCGGCCTCGTCATCGGCGTCATGACCGCGTTCGACATGGGCGGCCCCATCAACAAGACTGCCTCCACGTTCACGATGGCCCTCATGGCCTCCAGCATCTACGGCCCCAACGGCATGTTCCGCGTCGCCGTCGCCGTCCCGCCCCTGGCCTGCGGCATCGCTTCCCTGATCGCCCGCAACAAGTTCGATGACGCCGACCGCCAGATGGGCATCTCCGCCATCTTCATGGGCTGCATCGGCATCACCGAGGGCGCCATCCCGTTCGCCGTCAAGGACCTCGCCCACACCCTGCCGGGCATCTGCATCGGCTCCGCCGTGGGCGCCGGCCTGGCCGCCTTCCAGGGCATCGACTGCTACGTCCCGCACGGTGGCTTCATCGTCGCCCTCGCCACGAGCAACGTCGGCCTGTTCTGCCTCGACATCGTGATCGGCGCGCTCGTCGGCGCCGCCATCCTCGTTGTCATGAAACCCAAGCTGGACAGCGCCAAGTAGTCTCGCTTTGCAACACCTGTGGCCCCGTGCGAGAATCTTTCGCACGGGGCTGCCTTGTTTCGCGGAGCGAGCAACGCCTGTGCCCCAATGGTCGGCCCAGCCCGCATCGCCCTCCCCTATAGAAAGGACTCACCATGAGCGGTTTTGTCAACGAGAGCAACATCCTGCTCAACCAGCACGCCACCAGCAAGGAGGAGGCGCTGCGCATCATCGCCGACGTCGCCACCAAGCTCGGCGTTGCCGATGACGCCGATGCCGTCTACCAGGCCTTCCTCGCCCGCGAGGAGATCGACAAGACCGGCATGGTCGACGGCTTTGCGGTGCCGCACTGCAAGAGCACGGCCGTGAAGAACGCCGCCGTCGTCATCTTCAAGAACGACACCGCTCTCGAGTGGCCGAGCCTCGACGACAAGCCCGTACACGCAGGGCACGGCCGCGATGGTCGCCATCATGTTCTTCATCATGGCCGCGTT
>UQSV01000080.1 GCA_900543875.1 uncultured Coriobacteriaceae bacterium
GGTGTCCCCCAGGCCGCTGCCGCCGAACTCCTCGGCGTCGGTATTGAAGATCAGGGACCAGGTGCCTGCGAAGGGGGCGCCCACATAGTAGCCCTTCCGGTGGACGGGGGAGAAGTTGCACACCACGATGAGCGGTTTGCCCTCCCGGTCCCAGCGCAGGAAGGCCACGGTGTTGGCCTTGTTGTCGTCGGCGCAGGCGAGCCACATCACGCGGGCGCGCGTGGCGTCGTGGCGCAGCACGTAGGCGCAGCCAGAGATCTCGGGTAGCTGCTCGGCGCGCTCGACGGTGAAGCCCGCGTGGCGCGAGCCGGGCGCGAGCTGTGGGTTGGGGGTGGCGAAGTCTTGGCTCATGGTGCTACCTTTCTTGGTGGTTTGACATGAGACTGTAGCACGCGCTCGGGACGTCGTTTGCCGTGCGCTGGCTCGCGGCGGGGGCGGGTGTCGCGCGCGGGCTGACGTGCCCTAGGTGAATGGACGGACGATGAGCGACTCGAGCAAGACGACGCGCGGCGTGGTGCTGACGCTGATTGGCGGCACCTTCTGGGGCTTCTCGGGCACGTGCGCCAAGTTCCTGATGGATGGCTACGGCCTTGACCCCGTGTGGATCGTGGCCGTGCGCCAGTTCTTTGCCGGGTGGCTGTTCCTGGCGCTTGCCTGCGCCTCCCCGCGCGACCGTGAGAGCCTGCGCGGGCTCGTTGCCGCGCGCGGCGGCGGGTGGCGCGGACTCGCCATGCTCGTGGCCACGGCGGCCTGCATGATGCTCAACTCGGTCTGCTACAACGTGGCGGTGAAGCTCACCAACTCGGCCACGGCCACGGTGCTGCAGACGCTCGCCCTCGTGGTGCTCATGGTCTATGCGTGCGTGCGCGCCAGGCGCTCGCCCAGGAGACGCGAGCTCGCGGGCCTTGCGCTGGCGCTGGGCGGCACGTTCCTAATCGCCACCGGTGGCGACCCGTCTCACCTGTCGATGCCGCTCGATGGCCTTTTGTGGGGCATCGCGACCTGCTTCACCTACGCGCTTTACAGCGCGGTGCCCGAGGGCCTGCTCAAACGATGGGGGAGCCCCGTGGTCAATGCGGTGACGATGCTCGCCTCCGGCACGGTGCTGATGCTCGCGACGAGGCCCTGGGAGAGCGCGCCGGCCTTTGACGCCGCGGGCGTCGCGGGCGTTGTGGCGATCGTGGTGGTGGGGACCTTCCTGGCCTACGCCCTCTACATGCAGGGCGTCAAGGACCTGGGGCCGCTGCGAGCGAGCATGCTGGGAACCTCGGAGCCCATTGCGGCCACGGTGTTCTCCGTGCTGTGGCTGGGGACGACGTTTGCCCCCACCGACCTTGCTGGCTTTGTCATGATCATCGTGATGGTGTACCTCACGGCGTAGGCGCGCGGTGGCGTGGCGTGCTCGCGGTGGTCTCTGATTAGGCTCCGAGCGCTGTCGTTGCGGCGTGAGAGGGCCTGCGGCCAAATAATTGCACCAATTTGGTAACCTAACGGCGAGCGTGGGAGTAGGAGTGCTGCGTAGCCGGTATAACCCCAGTTGCTGTTTGCCGATTTGGTACACCAATTTGTAAAACAACAGATAGGTTACCTAATTGGCGCTCTTTTTTATAAGGGACAGCCTTGATGGGCGGCAATCTGCTGCAAAGATGGGGGCGACGCGCCTGTTTTGCACGTCGCCCCCATCGAGGTTCTTGCTTGTTTGCCCTACAGGAAGCGGTACTGGACCGCGCGGACGCCCCACTCGTAGGGGCTCGAGCAGCCAAAGGCCTTCCAACAGCCGCCCGCCAGGTCGAGCACGCGGCCGTAGGCGGCAAACCCGCCCACGTCGTTCACGACGGCCGTGATCGTCTTGCCGCCGTAGCGAATCTGAACGGTGCGTCCCAGCAGGTAGCGCTGCGAGAGCGGCACGGCGACGGACATCGAGTCGTCGCTGAGCTCGTCGCCCGAGGCGGTGGCGTTGCCGCCGGTGTTGTCGGCAACCGAGTAGGCCGAGGCCATGCCGATCATCCACTCGCCGTCGCTCTTGACCTCGGAGCCGTCGGTGGCGCTGGGGTTGCTGGGCGTGGAGGCCGCGGGGGCCTGCGAAGTCTGGGGCGTGTTGGCGGCATCGGTGCTGGCCGGCTGGCTGGCGGCGTCGCTCTGGGCCTGGGCCTTCGCGGCCTCGGCAGCGGCCTGGGCGGCCGCCTGCGCGTTGAGTTCGTCGAGGGCGGCCTGCGCCTCCTCGAGCGAGTCCTGCGCCTGCTGCTTCTTCTCGCTGGCCTGCTGCTGCGAGGTCTGGAGCGTCTGCTGGGCGGCCTTGAGCTCGCCCTCCATCTGGTTGAGCTCGGTGAGCGCCTCGTTGTTCGAGCGCTGCACCGCATTGAGGTACTGGTAGGTAGTGAGGAAGTCGGCGAAGTCGTCGGCCGAGAGCAGCATGCTCACGAGGCCGGGCGTGCCCTGCTGCATCTTGTACAGCGAGCTCAGCGACTTCTCGGCGCGCTCGCGCTGGGCGGGAAGCGCGGCCGTAACCTCGTCGATCTTTGCCTGGGACTCGTCGATCTTGGTCTGCAGGTCGTTGACGGCGGCCGTGGCCTCGTTGTACGCCTGCGTGGCGGTGTCGATCTTTGCCTGGAGATCGTCGGCCATGGTGGCGATTGCCGGACGGGGCAGGAGGGTGCACGTGCACAGCAGGGTCGCGGCCAGTGCCACGGCGGTGGTGCGCACGCTCGGTCGTCTGCTGCCGTTCTTCGTCATGTCGGTCCTTGCGCTCTTCCAAGGACCGCGCGTGGGCACGACCCCATCTTTCCCGAGGCCAGGGGCCTCGCATGCCCGCCGGGCAAGCCTCGCCCGTGTAGACATATCCCATACATTTTAGTGGCGGTCGGGCGCCTTCACACAAAAAGGGCGGGCGCCGCCACGTGGACGACGCCCGCCAAGGTTGCCTGCGAGCCCTCGCTACTTCACGACGAGGATGTCACAGGGCGCGTTGCGCAGCAGGAACGTGGAGATGGAGCCAAGCAGCGCGTACTTGATGCTCGACAGGCCGCGCGCGCCGCACAGCACGAGGTCGGGCTTCACGACGTCGAGCATCTCGTCCTTGAGCGTCTCGCGGATGCGGCCGGTCTTGACCATGACCTCGACCTTGGGAATCTTGTCGTTCGCTAGCGCCTTGTTGAGCTGGTCTGCAATCGAGTCGCGGAAGGCGCGGTCGAGGCCAGGGATGAGGTCGGTGGGGTAGGAGCCGGTGGTCTCGAGGACCGTCGAGTCGATGACGTGACCAATCGTGAGCTCGGCGTTGTTGTTCGCCGCCACGACGATGGCGCGCTCGAGCACCTTGTCCTGCTGCTCGGTGCCATCGAGGGAGACGAAGACCTTCTTGTAGCCAAGATCGTTGAGCGTTGCCATGTTGACCCCTTTGATCGTCGCTTGGCGCCTCTCGGGTTCGGTTGGCCCCGGGCTCCTCACGTGGGGTATACCCGTCCCTCCATTCTTCTGACGCGCCATATCGCCTGCGGCGGAATGTGTCGGTGGGCGGTTGGGCGGGGCGAAGTGGGCGAGAAGGACGGGCCATCTGCCATGCCATCCCTGTGTTAATGAAACGTTTAGGGTCCCGCCCCGCGCGCCCGCGGCATAATGGATTGCTGCAAGACACGGCCGCCTGGCCCCGCACGAGAAAGGCCCGCATGAACATCCTCGACCTCATCAAGAGTGCGTTCCTCGGCTTAGTCGAGGGCATCACGGAGTGGCTGCCCATCTCCTCGACCGGTCACATGATCTTGGTCGACGAGTTCGTGAAGCTCGACGTGTCCGAGGAATTCTGGAACATGTTCCTCGTGGTCATCCAGCTGGGCGCCATCCTGTCCGTGTGCGTGCTCTACTTCCACCAGCTCAACCCTTTTAGCCCGAGCAAGGGCCGCGAGGGCAGGCGCTCCACCTGGAGCCTGTGGGGCAAGATCGTGGTGGGCTGCATCCCCGCCGCGGTGGTGGGCGTGCCCCTGAGCGACTTCATGGACGAGCACTTCTACAACTCTTACGTGGTGGCCGCGGCGCTCATCGTCTACGGCATCGCGTTCATCGTGATCGAGAACTGGCGTGCCCGCCGCCGCTCCGAGCTTGCCCTCGACAGGCCACGCGGCGCCCACTTCGCAGCCAGCGTCGCTGCCGACGCCGCCGAGCAGGGCAGCGACTTTGGCACCATCACGAACATCGACCAGATCACGTACAAGACTGCGCTGGGCATAGGCGCCTTCCAGGTGCTGTCGCTCGTGCCGGGCACGTCGCGCTCGGGCTCCACGATCATCGGTGGCCTGCTTCTGGGCTGCACCCGCGCGGTGGCGGCCGAGTTCACGTTCTTCCTTGCCATTCCGGTGATGTTCGGCGCGAGCCTGCTCAAGGTCGTGAAGTTCATGCTCAAGGGCGTGGCGATGGGCGCCAGCGAGTGGGGCATCATGATCGTGGGCCTGGTCGTGGCCTTCGTGGTGTCACTCGCGGCGATTCGCTGGCTCACGGGCTTCGTGCGCAGGCACGACTTCAAGGCCTTTGGCTGGTACCGCATCGTGCTGGGCGTCGTGGTGCTCGCCTACTTCCTGTTGGTTGCGCCGGCCCTGGGCCGGGCCTAGGGAGGGGCGCCCGAGAGGGGTGCGGGCCGCGTGGCTGCCGTGCCCAGCCCGTTGCCGCAGGTCGCGCGACCCACGGGTGGGCCTGCGGGAAACCGCACACGCGTTCGACTTTATTGTCCCGATAGACCATTACACTAGCCAGTGACCCAAGGGGCCACTGGCCTTTTCCGTTCCAAGATGGGGAGTTCGCATGACGCAGCCAACGCCAAGGAAGATGACCGCGCAAGACCTCACGTTGCCGCTC
>UQSV01000081.1 GCA_900543875.1 uncultured Coriobacteriaceae bacterium
GCGTCGCCCGCGCCCCGCTCGCCCTCGTCCTCGTACGAGCCGTCCTCGTCTTCGTCTGCCACGGCAACGAGCGAGCTTGCGTGCTGCGGCTCGAGGAATTCGACGTTGACGCTGCCCAAGTGCTCGCCCACCATCGCGGAAAGGCCGCAGGTGAGCGCCTCGTGCAGGGCCGGCGCCTCCTCAGTTACGTCGATCGACTCGTACGGCGTGACCTTGAGCCCCACGGTAACGGTGCCGTGCTTGGCCACGACGCTCACGTCCTTGGCCACGCCCAGCCCCAGCTCCTCGACGATATGCGAGGCCTGCGACGCCACGGCCGAGCGGGCCACCGTGATGGCGCCACCGTCGACGTCCATGACCGAGATGGCCTCCTTGCGGCGGCGCGAGAAGATTGAGCGCAGCAGCTCGAACGCGAGCCAGGCCGCCGTCATGCCCAGGCAGACCTCGACCGCCATGACGTAGGCGGGGTATGACTCGAGGACCGTGACCTCAACCTCGAACAGGCCAAACCACGAGCATGCGAGCGCGGCGAGGGCAAACAGCCCC
Source organism: uncultured Coriobacteriaceae bacterium (assembly GCA_900543875.1). Classification (GTDB taxonomy): domain Bacteria; phylum Actinomycetota; class Coriobacteriia; order Coriobacteriales; family Atopobiaceae; genus Parolsenella. The sequence goes on from UQSV01000081.1 coordinate 547, forward strand.
GCCAGCGAGAAAACGAACAGGATGAAGCGCCTGAAGCCGCCCATGGGCCTCCCCTTTCCTATAAAAAAGCGCCCCGGCCACACGACCGGGGCGCGTTACGCATTAGCATACCCCGAACGCCGGACACAAAGCCCCGCGGCGGGAAGCCACACACCTTGGCTGGACTACTCGTCCTCCTCCAGAGCGGCGACGACCTCGTCGGTCATCTCCATGGTGTGGTAGACGTTCTGGACGTCCTCGAGCTCCTCGAGGCGGTCGACCAGGCGCTGGACCTTCTTGGCGTCAGCGGCGGAGACCTGCGTTGGGGTGGTGGGGACCATGGTGAGCTCGGAGCCCTTGACCTCGATGCCCTGGGCCTCGAGACCCTTCTGGACCTCCTGCATCTTGTCGTAGGCCGTCCAGACGACCCACTCCTCGCCGGCGTCCTCGTAGTCGTCTCCGCCAGCCTCGGCGACGGCCATCATGAACTCGTCCTCGTCGACGGCGTTCTCCTTGTCGGCGACCTTCTTGTCGTCGGACTTGATGACCTTGTCGACGGCGATGGAACCCTTGCGCTCGAACTGGAAGGCCACGGAGCCCGTGGTGCCCAGCGAGCCGCCGGAGTGGGTGAAGGCCGAGCGGACGTCGGCGGCGGTACGGTTCTTGTTGTCGGTCAGGCAGTCAACGTAGACGGCGACGCCAGCGGGGCCGTAGCCCTCGTAGGTGACCTCGGAGTAGACGGCAGCGTCGGCGCCGGCACCAAAGGCCTTGTCGATGGCGGCCTTGATGCGGTCCTTGGGCATGGAAGACATGCGGGCCTTGGCCACGGCCGCGGCGAGAGACGCGTTGTTCTCGGGCAGCGGGTCGCCGCCGAGCTTAGCCGCGACGGTGATGTTACGAGAGAGCTTCGAGAACAGGGCAGAGCGCTTGGCGTCCTGCGCGCCCTTACGGTGCTTGGTGGTTGCCCACTTGGAGTGTCCGGACATGCACGTCTCCTTCTTGCCACAGCGCGTCCGTCCCTGTGGCCGACGCGCAAATCCATAGCCGTTCTGCGCGAATATACGCCTTTGGGGCGCATGCGCGCAACTTGCTTATATTAGACCTTTTTTATTCCCCATGTGAAGCGACGCGACAAAGGGGTCAGGCCCTTTTGTCACGCGCGGAACCCTGCGGGGCGCGACGTCCCGACGCGCGCAAGGGACCACGGGGACATACATAAGGCGAGAAGGACGCCCGCGTGGCGCCCTTCTCGGCATGGTCGTACTTGTTGTTGGGCACACGGCCGGCATGAACGCTTGGGGCATGCGAGGTGCGTAGCCCCCGCGTGTTCGCCCTTCTCGGCAAGAAACCCTAGGCGGCCCGCTTGAGGTGGCCCACCTGCGGGCGCTGCCAGCGGTGCGCCAGCACGAGCACGACGACGCCCGCGACCACGAGCGGCAGGCTCAGCAGCTGGCCCATCGTGATGGGGCCAAGGAGGTAGCCAAGCTGGGCGTCGGGCACGCGCACGAACTCGATGAGGAAGCGAAACACGCCGTAGAGCACGAGGAACGTTCCCATGAAGGTGCCCTGGGGGCGCGGCGGGCGTCTGCGCGACAGACAGAGGAGCACGACGAAGATCACGAGGCCCTCGAGAAGCGCCTCGTAGAGCTGGCTGGGGTGGCGCGCCACGTTGCCGCCCGTCTCGAACACCACGCCCCAGGGAAGGCTCGTGGGCTTGCCCCACAGCTCGCCGTTCACGAAGTTGGCGCAGCGGCCAAAGAAGAGTCCCAGGGGCGCGCCGATGACGCCCAAGTCACAGAAGGTCGCAGCCGACACGCCAATGACGCGGCAGACGAGCGCGCCGCCCACGATGGCGCCAACAAAGCCGCCATGGAAGCTCATGCCGCCCTGGTTCAGGGCAAAGACCTCGAGCGGGTGCACGAAGTAGTAGCCGTCGCCGTAGAAGACAACGTAGAAGAGGCGCGCACCGATGATGACGCCCCAAGCGATGCCCACGATGACGTTCACCACGTCGTCGGCCGTGAGGTCGAGGCCCCAGCGGCGGGCAACGCGATAGACCACGACACCCGCGAGGACAAATCCCGCGAGGTAGGCCAGCGCGTACCAGTGGACCTGCAGCGGTCCCAGGGTAAACGCGATGGGGTTCAGGCTGTGGTAGAGCTCGTTGAGCATGGGCATCCCTTCGACCGCGGCCCCGACGAGCGTCCCGTTGGGGCGGGCGCGGGGTCGTGGCGCTTCTCGGCATTGGTTGCACGAGGCGGCGCCTCTTGCGCGCGGCGGCGCTAGTGCGTGAGCGTGTGAGCCGCGGCGGCACCGCGCTGGCCCTGGTAGTGGCTGCCGAGGCCGGCCGAGCCGTAGGGGCGCTCGGCAGGGCTCGACATGCGCTCGAACGACATCTGGCCAATACGCATGCCCGGGTGCAGCACGATGGGCAGGGTGGCGACGTTGGACAGCTCGAGGGTGATCTCGCCGTCCCAGCCCGGGTCGACGTAGCCGGCCGTCGAGTGAATCATGAGGCCCAGACGGCCCAGGGTCGACTTGCCCTCGAGCTTGCCGAGGATGTCGTCGGGCACGGCGATGCGCTCGAGTGTGGTGCCTAGCACGAACTGGCCCGGGTGCAGCACGAACTGGCCGCCCTCGGGCACCTCGACCTCCTCGGTGAGGTCTGGCTGGGAGGTCGTGGGGTCGATGAAGGTGTGGGTGGTGCTGCGGAAGACCCTGAAGCTCGAGCCCAGGCGCACGTCGACCGACGCGGGCTGGACGTCTCTGAGGTCGAGCGGCTCGATGACGATGCGGCCGCTTTCGAGCTCAGCCTTGATGTCGCAATCGGAGAGGACCATCTACATCACCGCCCGCACGGCCGTAACGCCCGGCACGTGCTTCTTGACCACGCGCTCGATGCCCTGCGAGATCGTGACGTCCGACAGCGAGCAGCCGGCACACGCGCCCGTGAGCTCGAGCGACACGACGCCCTTCTCGTCCACGCCAACCAGCTCGCAGTCGCCGCCGTCGGCCTGCAGGCTTGGCCGAACGGCGTCGAGCACGACCTTGAGAAGCTCCTCGTCAACTGCCATGGCTGCTCCCCCTTCCGCGGCTTGCGACCGCGCTAATACATCACCGGACGCACCGCGGTGACGCCCGGGACATGCTCCTTGATGATCGTGTCGATGCCCTCGGAGATGTCCGACGAGGCGAACATGCAGGCCGCACAGGCGCCGGTCATTTCGATGGTCACGACGCCCGTCTCGTCGTCGACGCCGATGAGCTCGATGTCGCCGCCGTCTGCTTGGAAGCTCGGTCGGATGGCGTCGAGCACCTCCTCGAGCAGCACGTGGTCGATCTTGGCGGCCTTCTGCTCGGTCGGCTGCTGGGCGTTCTCGTTGTCTGCCATTGGTACCCCTCTCCCCGGCATGGCCGGGCGCTTGGTCTTGTTCGTTGCGGGCGGCACGCGGCCGCGTCTGGTTTGCCGCGCGTGCGCGGAGTCGTTCGCCGGCCAAATGCGACCGCGCGCGACAAGGTTGATGCTACCCGATTCCCCAGAAGAGGTGGCCGCTCGATGCGTGGCGCTCGTGGGCGGCGGGCTTGCGCCCGGCCGCGACGGCGGCCAGGGCGTGCACGAGGCGCTCGACCGCGGCGGTAGCCTCGGCCTCGTCGAGCAGGGTCGCATCGACGGCCAGGCGCGTGACGCCCGCGGCAACGAGGTCTCCCACCTGCGGCGTCAGGTCGAGCGGCACGGCGTCGTAGATGCGCGAGCGGGCGTGCAGGTCGGTGCGCACGGGCAGCAGGCGGCCGTCACGGTCGCGCAGCGAGAGGCGCCGCGCACGCAGGCCGCAGCGGACGCAGTCGTGGATGCAGGCGTCTGCCACCTTGAGCACGCAGCGCTCGGCGGTCATGACGCGCGGGCGGCCCGACACAACCAGGCCAACAGGCACGTTTGCACAGCTCGCGAGGTGCGCGATCTCCTCGAGCGTGAGCTCTGGCGACAGCCACACGCCCGCGGCACCGGCTGCCTCGAGGGCGGCTAGGCACGCCTCGTTGTGCACCGGGATGCAGCCGCGCAGCTCGGGCGCGGCGCCGCGCTCGGCTGCCAGGGCCAGCTCGGAGACGTTGCCCACGGCAACCGGCGCGCC
>UQSV01000082.1 GCA_900543875.1 uncultured Coriobacteriaceae bacterium
TCGGGCCCGCTCCGCTAGCGGCCGCCTGGGCGGGCATCGTGCTGGGCAGCCTGCCCCTCTACGCGCTGGGGCTCGGCGTGGCCCTGCGCCTCGGCCGCAACGCCGCCATCGGCGCCGGCGCGGCGGGGATGCTCCTCGCGTTCTTCTCAGTGGGCGGACTTGCGCACGGCCTCATGACCGGCGAGCTCACCGGTGCCCTGGCGACGCCCCTGAGCTGGGTGCCGCTCGCCTGGCCCGCGCGCCTGGGGTCGCTCGGGGTGGAGGCCTTCATCGACGCCGCACGCGCGGCGGGCCCTCTCCTCACGACTACGCTCGCCAGCCTCGTGCTCACCCTGGCAGCCGACGCCGTCCTTCTCGCCTGGTTCTGCCGCTTCGAGGACGGGAGGGCAGATGCGTAGGAGGCCGCTCGCCGCTATGCTCGTCCTCCTCTCCGCAGCGCTCGTCCTGGGCGGGAATGCCCTGCTCGACGCCGGCTGGGGGTCGGCGCTGCGCGCAGGGCTCTGGACCGCTGAGCGCGGCGCTAGTACAATTCCGACGGAAGTTTCAGGAGGTCGAACATGGCGAGGATACTGGCAGTGGACGATGAACGGGCGATCCTCGACGCGCTCGCGCGCGTCCTCGGCCGCGACGGCCATGAGGTCGTCAGGGCGGCGGACCCGACGGCGGTCCCGGGGATGGACCTCTCGCGCTTCGACCTTGTGCTCTGCGACGTCATGATGCCGGGGCTCGACGGCTTCGAGCTCGTGCGGCAGATCCGTCCGGACTTCGACGGGCCCATCATCTTCCTGACCGCGCGCGTGGCCGAGGAGGACGCCGTGGCCGGCTACGGCCTGGGCGCCGACGACTACGTCCGCAAGCCCTTCGGGGCCGCGGAGCTGCGCGCCAAGGTCGCGGCCCATCTACGCCGTGAGCGCCGGCCGCGCTCGCACGCCCTCTCCTTCGGGGAGGTGCGGATCGACCTCGGGGCGCGCGGCCTCGCCGTGGGCGGCGAGGCCGTGCCGCTCACGCCCACCGAGTACGCCATCTGCGAGTACCTCGCCCGCCACCCCGGGCAGGTCATGAGCCGCGCGCAGATACGCGAGGCGGTGCTCGGCTGGGAGAGCGACGCCGACGACGCGGCCATATCCATGCAGGTCAGCCGCGCCCGGAGGAAACTCTCCGAGGCCGGCGCCGATCCGATCGCGACCGTCTGGGGGATGGGGTACAAGTGGCAGCTCTGAGGACTGGGACGCGAGGTCGCGGGGGCATGCCGCTCTCCTTCGTTATCGCGCGCTACTTCGCCTACGCGTTCGCGGCGGTCGCCACGGCGTGGCTCGCCTCGTTCATGGCGCTCTCCGCGGCGATCAACGCGGGCTTCGTCTACGAGGCAAGCTGGGGGCCGGCCAATGCGCGCGAGGTCGCGGAAGGCCTGGCGCGCGACGGCGTCTGCGGACAGCAGGACGTGCCGACGGCGTACCGCTACCTCATCCTAAATAAGGACGGATACGTGCTGATGACAGACCTCGAGGGCACGCGGCTCGAGGACGCGACGGAAATGGCCCGTGCGGCACTCGCCACGGATCCGGGCACAGTGGAGATCGAGGGCGGAGGCTCGGGCCTCACCTACGCCGCGTTCCCGCTCAAGGGCGGCGGGGCCTGCGCACTCGCCAGCGAGTACCTGCCGCAGTGGGTCTCGCGCGACCTCGCCGGCCTGCTTCCCAACCCGCAGAACCTCATGCTCGTCGGCGCTGCTGCGGGAAGCGCGCTCGCGCTCGCGCTCGTGGCGCGCCGCGCGAGCCGCGTGATCTCGCGCAAGATGGCGCCGCTCGCGGAGGCGGCGGGGCGCGTCGGCGCGGGGGAGCTCGACTTCGCGGTCGGCAGCACCAACGTGCGCGAGGTGAACGACGTCCTCGCCGCGATGGACGCCATGCGGGCCTCTCTCGCCGAGTCGCTCGAGGCCCGCTGGGCCGCGGAGCGGGGGCAGCGCGAGCAGGTGGCGTCGCTCGCCCACGACCTCAAGACGCCGCTCACCGTGCTGCGCGCCAACGCCGACTTCGTGGCGGAGGAGCTGGAAGACGAGAAAGACGCCGACCTCGCGGCCGCCGCGCGCGACATAGCCGGCAGTGTCGAAAGGCTCGACGGCTATGTGCGCCTGCTCATCGAGGCCTCGCGCGGGTCCGGCGGGGCGGAGAGGGCCCCCATGCGGCCGGCCGAGCTCTGCGAGCAGGTCCTCGCCGAGGCCGCCCAGATCGCCCGGGCGCGAGGCGTGGCGCTCGACGCGGCCACGGGCCCCGCTGTCGCGGGCGCGCCCGAGGCCCCGCTCGACCGAACCGCTCTGGCGCGAGCCGCCGCGAACCTCGTGGCAAACGCCGCCGAGCACGCACGCTCGCGCGTGGCTGTCTCCTGCGACGTCGCGGGCGGGCGCCTCATCATCGAGGTTGCCGACGACGGACCAGGCTTTTCTCCCGCCGCCCTCGAACGCGGCTGCGAGCGCCTCTTCACAGACGACTCCTCCCGCTCCTCGCGCGACGGAGGCCGCCACTACGGGCTCGGCCTCCACGTCGCCTCCGAGGCCGCGAGCGCCCACGGGGGCTCCGTCTCGCTCGCCAACAGCCCCTCGGGCGGCGCGGTGGCCACCATCGCGGTCCCCCTGTGCGGGCCTGACGACTCAGGCCCTCACACCGGCGTGCCTCGCAATCAAACGCTTCCCGGATAATTCATGAGGCCGTACTCGTATTCGAGTCTGTCTATCTCGGCGGCGATGGCCTCCGTCATGTAGAAGTTTTTCGTGCGGCCCGTCGACTTCGCCAGGCGGTCGTACCTGTTCGCGAGGTCCTCGGGGATTCTCTGGGCTGCGGTGGCGGTTGCCATGACGCACCTCCCGGTTAGATGTAATACGTGTATTACTTTCTATCACATCACCCGAACCCCGCATCGGCGTACGGCCGCATCTGCTTTTTTACCTTACATTATGTCAACCGGGCCGTGCTCGGCTTGTTCAGCCGGATTAAATCAACCGTTAAATCAATCCAGGCCTGCAAGGGGCGGTGGAAATCCTTTGAGGACTGAGGGCGCCGTCCCCAGGCCGGCTCCTCGATGGCCGCGGCTGAATTCCCCTGCCATCGGCTGCGTGGGTTCCGGCACGGGGCTCTGGCGCTGCTCGAACTGGGCGCAAGACTCGGCTGTTGGTCGTACCGGACGGCATACGTTTTGAGACCGGCAAGCTGATGCCGGCTCGAGGACAGCGGCCCGGTGCACCGGGCCGATCGATAGCGGTCTCAGGTTCACAGCGCAGTTTCTCAGGGCTCGCATATATAGGAAGACTTGATTGGCAATCGATTTTAATGAAGTCGGCAGCGCATGTCAGAGTTTTCAACAAATTTAACATGCCACCCTTTATATCCGCACGCGCGTAATTCAACTCATAAGGACCGGCTATCCCTTACCTGTGACACAATCTCAAACGCACAGAACAGAATCATCAGTCCAATCATCGCATAAGAGGCAGCCGAACCTTCAAGCACTATTCCACAAAGAACAATCTCCGCGCCGCCAATAAGAACTGTTATCAGGCGCTCTGCCTTTTTGCTCTCGCCGCTCGCATAAAAAGGCGGCAAAGCGCACAAGATCACATATAGCCCGGGAAGGGAATACAGGATCGATAGTCCAAGCCCCCCATCAACCGCAGTGTTTTGCGTAAGAATCAACTGAACCCAAACGGCAATTATCACTGAGCAGGTTGTCGATAAAAGAAGACTAGAAATATAGCACGCAACAAAGTCCCGTCGCATTCGAACAGAGAAATCCGCGAACTCTCTTCGCCGCGTGGAAACAATAAGGTACACAGAAATTGCAATAGAACCAATCAGAGAAAACAGCGGAACAACCAGCAATTCAAGCTTATTACCCCATCGATCAACCACACCCCCACTCCAATGAGCGGGAATTGTATCAGGGAGGACTGACCAAGCCGCCCATAGAATCAGAAATGGAAGAATAGAGAGGATGAAAGATGATAACACTGCAGTAATTTTTTTTGAGGCTCTCATCGATTCCGCATCTCCTTGCGCGCCCACATTCCACTCCGCCTTAAATCAAGTATAAATACACAGTCTTTCAAGACAGCTATTCAACATTGGTGGTCACCGCTATGGACAATGTGAACCACCTAAACGAACTCTCAATACAGTCCCAGCTTAGCACCCTTGAAAAACTGGTCGCGGACGCGGAACAATCTACCGACGCAAGACGCGATTTCGAAGCTCAGCCTCGTGCCGTATTCCAGAAATATGGAATTACAGACCTCCAAATCAAAGCGGGAAATCGAAAAGTCTCTGTACGAACTGGTGGAGTCAACCGAAAAGGAGGCGCGTGTCCCCGTTGCACGCGCAGTATATCGTCGTATCCAGCTCCCACCGTCCAAGGCACTTGGACGGTGGGAGCTCCGCATCCCGGGAAAGGAAAAGCGCGGCCCA
>UQSV01000083.1 GCA_900543875.1 uncultured Coriobacteriaceae bacterium
CCTTCGGGGCCCGCCGTTTTTTCTTGGCGCGAGAAGGGCGGCAGGTGCGTGCCGGGACCAGGGATGCCCCAGCGCCCGTCGACGATGCTTTGACCGAGAAGCACGCGAGCGTCTCGCCCATCCCTCGCAGGCAGCATGGTGACCCGCCGCCTGCGAGCCCTTCTCGGCAGCGCCCTTCTCGCGCGTCCTTCTTGGCAAAGTCCTTCTCGCCGGCAGCCCACCCTTCTCGCCCCCACCCGACCTCTCGCCCTCACTCGTCCCCTCGGCAGAGTCCTGCTCGCCCTTCCCATAGCCATACACTATGAGGCTCCATGCAGAAACAGTTCTGGTCAATCGACGCAGCTAGTGCGACACTTTCCTCATCGAAAATCACCGTCCAGAGAGGACTCACCATGGCAGACAAGCTCAAGGCACCCTTCCGCTACGACATCGTGGGCAGCTTCCTGCGTCCGCAGGCCATCCACGACGCCCGCGCCTCCTGGAAGGCCGGCGACATCACGTTCGAGCAGCTCCACAAGGTCGAGGACGTCGAGGTCGCCAAGATCATCGAGGCCCAGAAGCAGGTGGGCCTGCACGCCGTAACCGACGGCGAGTTCCGCCGCCGCTGGTGGCACCTCGACTGGCTCGCCGGCTTCAACGGTATCAAGGTCTACAACTTCAAGACCGCCGGCTTTGGCATCGAGAAGGTCATGCAGGGCACCTACGTCGACTCCCCTCTCTCCTTTGACCCCAACCACCCCTTCATCGAGGGCTTCCGCCGCACGCAGAAGCTCGCCGGTGACACGCCCGTGAAGCAGACCATCTCGGGCCCCAACATGATTACGCTCGACTCGGTGGTTCTCTCGGCCCAGTACGCCGTCAACCCCGTCTACGCCAACCTCGACGAGCTGCGCCACGACCTGGCCAAGACCTACCAGGACGCCATCAAGGCCTTCCACGACGCGGGCTGCCGCTATCTGCAGCTCGATGACACGAGCTGGGGCGCCCTGTTCTCGCCGCGCTTCCGCGCCAAGATCGAGGCCTGCGGCTACGACCCCGACGAGCTCATCGACGTCTTTGGCGACATCACCGACGAGGCGCTCGAGGGCAGGCCTGACGACATGGTCATCACGACCCACATGTGCAAGGGCAACTTCATGAGCCACTGGCTCTACGAGGGCACCTACGAGACCATCGCCTGCCGCCTGCTCAACATCCGCGGCTTCGACGGATTCTTCCTCGAGTACGATGACGAGCGCTCCGGCAGCTTCGAGCCGCTGCGCCACCTGCCCGCCAACACCGATCAGCGCGTCGTCCTGGGCCTCGTGACCACCAAGACGGCCGAGCTCGAGAACCCCGAGCGCATCCGCGAGCGCATCGCCGAGGCCGCCAAGATCGTGCCGCTCGAGCGCCTGTGCCTCTCGCCGCAGTGCGGCTTTTCCTCCACCGAGGAGGGCAACTCGATCGACCCGTCCGTGCAGTGGGAGAAGCTCGCGCTCGTGCGCGACATCGCCCGCTCCGTGTGGGACGACGCCGACGAGGCGTAAGGCGAGCCACGTAGCGCCCGCTTGGGGCCGGGACGCCACGCGCGTCTCGGCCCCTTTTGTGTGGAGTGGGATGCCGCGAGTGCGACCCCGCCCCCAACGCGCCATCGGTTGAGCGCGTCTCGGCCGCTTCAAACGTGCCGGACCGATGGCTCTGCAGCCCCGCCCCCAACGCGCCATCGGTTGCGCACGTCTCGGCCGCTTCAAACGCGCCGGACCGATGGCGGCGCGGCCCCAAACGTGCCAAACCGATGGCGGCCCGCCACGTTCAACCGCCCCGGGACACGCGGGGGATGCCGAACTTCTCGAGCTTGGCCACCAGCCGCTCCTCGTTCACTATATCGGCATACGAGAAGCGCATGATCCTGTCGACGTAGAGCGTAAGCTGCGACTCCCTCATGCGCTCGTTGCTCATCACCACCACAGCGTCGCGCCCCTTCGTCATCTCGGGGTTCACGTACTTCTCGTGCCCGTCGAGCTCGCCCGCCACCGTCGTGCCATCCGCAAGGTGCCACAGGTAGTCACAGCGCCACGACTCGCCCTCGCAATTCGCATTGCCCACAACAACCTGCAGCTCAGGCAGCATGAAGCCATGGCGGATCATCACCGCACGGCCCATCGACTCGCCACCGCTCTCGCTGCGCGCGTCGGCCCAGGCAACGCACGCGAGCGCATCATCTAACCCGGAACGTCCCTTTCCCAAGCGCAAGACGAGCTCGGCCATCCGCTCGCGCGTTACACCGAGACGTGTCAGCGCCGCATCCGCGATGACCAGCCCCTCGTCAAAGCCCAGCGTGAGCAGGCAGTCGACGATGGTGTCCTCGAACGAGGTCACGCGCACGCCATCGAGCACGACTCCTCTGCGTCTCACGTAGTGGCGCCGCGCGAGCGAGCTGTGGGCCGTTCCGGTGCCCAGCACGTGGCATTTCTTGAGGCGGCCGAACGATATCGGCAACCCGTACAGCAGGGCCGCGCTCGCAAAGCAAAACGTCCAGTTGGGATGGCGACCTGCCTGGCCCCTCAGAATGTGGAGCTCCCTTTGCCTGCGCGGCAGGCCCTCCCAATACGCCTTGCGGGCATACAGGCTCGGGCGCGGAGAGACAAGGCCATGTCCCACCCTACGCTCGAGCGCCGCCCTCAGCGCCCGGTCGTGAACGGACAGGCAGGCGCCCTTGCCCTGGGCCTCATCAAGCAGACGATCTATCTCGGCCGTTCTTCTCGGCGCCATGACCCCTCCCCTCTTTGTAGGGCGAGGATAGCAAGCCAGGCGCTCAAGGAATCTAACAGGCATCTAACAGGGGTCTAACACACGAGGTCAACCGCCATTTCTTGCTAAATAATGACCAGGGGCCAAATCCGCCGAACGGCATGTTTTCGAGCGCGACCGCAACGCGCATCGGTTGCGCACGTCTCGGGCAAGGCCCCATCAGTTAGACACGCCTCTGGAACGGCAGACGCGCAAAACCAATGGCCAACCAATCTGTCCTCAACACGCCATCGGTTATGCACGTCCCGACGGCCTCAAACGTGCCAAACCGATGGCCATGCGCATCGGCTCTAACGTGCCATTGGTTAGGCATGTCCCAGGGCCTGTAGATGTGCGAAACCGATGGCGCTATAACCCAGCCTCAACGTTCCATCGGTTATGCACGTCTCGGCGGCCTCAAACGTGCCAAACCGATGGCGGCCCGCCACCAGCCATAACGTCCCATCGGTTGTGCACGTCCCGGCGCCCGCAAACGTGCCAAACCGATGGCGCGCCTCAGCCCAGCGGCACGCCCGGCACCGCGCTTGCCCCGCACTCGCCCACATCCCATAGCCTACATCTATGGAATGGCATACAAGACGCGTAGTACCAGATAGCCGCAAGCCATGGAATACTAATCACCAGCAAACCACTCGGATAAGCGCCCTAGCGGCGCACGACCAAAGGAGACCCCATGTCCTATCACTGGAACTCGCCCTTCCGCTACGACGTCGTCGGCAGCTTCCTGCGCCCGGACGTCCTCAAGCAGGCCCGCGCCGACCACGCCGCGCACCTGATCGATGACGCCCAGCTCAAGGTCGTCGAGGACGAGGCCATCCGCGACCTCGTCGCCAAGCAGAAGGCCGCCGGCTTGCACGTCATCACCGACGGCGAGTTCCGCCGCAGCTACTGGCACCTCGACTTCATGTGGGGGCTGCAGGGCATCGAGCGCCGCACCTCGCGCACGGGCTACATGTTCCACGACGAGGAGACCACGGCCGACACCGCCGTCGTCACGGGCAAGATCTCTGGCGAGAACCACCCGTTCGTCGAGCACTTCAAGTTCGTGAAGGCCCTCGAGGAGGACGGCCAGGTTGCCCGCCAGACCATCCCGGCGCCCATCCAGACCTTCTCCGAGGTCACGCTCGACCGCTGCGACGGCCAGCAGGAGAGCCTGCGCGCCGTCTACGCCGATGACGAGCAGCTCGTCGCCGACATCGCCGCCGCCTACCGCACCGTCATCGCCGCCCTCTACGCCGCCGGCGACCTGACCATCGTCCTGACAGGCACGAACCACCTGACGTGTACCGAGGCGGGGAGTGAGTCCACCAATGCGGGCGTCTATGTGAACGGCGCCCTCACCTTTACGGGGGCGGGCAGCCTCACCGCCAGCGGCGCTGATGTGACTGGCGATCATAATACCAGCTGCGGCATCTATACCTATGGCAGCATCACCATGGCGGGCACCGGAACCGCCGCCGGCACGGGCGGCGACAGCACAGGCAATCCCGGCTACAGCTATGGGGTAAGGGCCGCCGCTGACGGCAGCGGCTCCATCACCGTGGGGAGCGGCTCCCTGACGGGTACCGGCGGTTCAGGCACAATGAGCGAAGGCGTGTACGCCAAAGACTTCA
>UQSV01000084.1 GCA_900543875.1 uncultured Coriobacteriaceae bacterium
CCACCGCGGGAGGCGCCTGCACCCGGCCGCATACCGGACCGGGTGGTGCGGCCGGGGTGGCCCGCGCTCGGGCGAGGCGTGGCGCCGCGGGCCGCGCTAGGACGTGCGCCCGAGGAACTTGACTTCCGGTTGGAGGTCGACACCCGTAGCCTCCCTCACTCTGTCATGCATGGTGCGCATCACGGCCAGGACGTCGGCGGCCGTGGCGTTGCCGTTGTTCACGATGAAGTTGGCGTGCGTCGTCGAGACCTGCGCGCCGCCGTGGGCGTAGCCCTTGAGGCCGCAGTCCTCGACGAGGCGCGCGGCGCCCTTGGGGCCCACCGGATTGCGGAAGACCGAGCCGCAGCTGGGCTTGCCCATGGGCTGGGTGGAGCGCCTCTGCGAGAAGCGCGCCTCCATGAGCTCGTCGATCTTCTCGCGCTCGCCCGGGGCGAGAGCAAGGGTGGCCTCGAGCACGATGTCGGAGGGGCCCAGCGAGCACCAGCGGTAGCCCCACTCGACCTCGGAGCCCATGCGACGCATGAGGCCCGTGCCGGGGCGGTAGACCACGAGTGACTCGACTCGCTGGCCAATCCACTCGCGGCGCGTGCCCGCGTCCATCGAGATGGCTCCGCCCAGGGTGCCCGGGATGCCACAGGCAAACTCGAGACCCGTGAGGCACGCCTTCGCAGCCGTGGTGACCACCTTGGAGAGGGGCACCGCGGCGCCGGCGCAGACCGAGGCGCCCTCGCTGGATGCCTCGACGTGCGAGAAGTCGCGGCCCAGGACGATGACGCAGCCGTCGAAGCCCTCGTCCGCGACGAGCAGGTTGGACCCCTTGCCCACGACGACCCAGTCGACGCCCTGCGCGGTGAGGACGTCGATGGTGCGGGTGAGCGCCGAGATGGTGTGGACCTGGGCGAGCATCGCGGCGGGGCCGCCGATGCGGTAGCTCGTGCGATGGCTCATCCGCTCATCGCGGGAGATGTCTGCGTCGATGGCGCCCGACAGCGCCAGGTATGCGTTGTAGAGGCCCACGCTTAGGCCCTTGCGCTCGCGGCGGCGTCGGCCTCGCGCTTGGCCTCGACGAAGGCCGGGCCCACGAGGGTGACGTCACCGGCGCCCATGGTCACGAGCAGGTCGCCTTCGCGCACGTCGGCGACGAGGCGACTCGTGAGCTCGCGGCGGTTGGGCACGTAGCTGACCTGCACGTTCTTGCCATGCTTCTCGACCGAGGAGGCCACGGTCTTGCCGGAGATGCCGGGGATGGGCATCTCGCCGGCCGAGAAGATGTCCATGGCGTAGAGGACGTCGGCGTTGTCGAAGGCGGAGCCGAACTGCTCGGAGAGGGCCTGCGTGCGGCTGTAGCGGTGCGGTTGGAAGACCACGACCACGCGCTTGAAGTCGAGGCCCTTGGCGGCGGCCAGGGTCGCGGCGACCTCGGTGGGGTGGTGGCCATAGTCATCGACCACGGTGATGCCGTCGATGTCAGCCACGTGGGTGAAGCGGCGCTTGACGCCCTGGAAGGTCGACAGTGCCGCAGCGGCGGCCTCGACGTCGAGGCCCAGGACGTCGGCCGTGGCGATGGCGGCGGTGGCGTTGAGCATGTTGTGACGTCCGGGGTTGGCCTTGATCGTTACCTGGACGTCGCCGTGCTCGGGCGTGTGGACCGTGAGGTGGCTCTCGATGCCCTGCGAGGGCTGCGGCGTGCAGGTGTAGGCGAACTCGGCAGCGCACGGGTCGTCGGCCATGCCGTAGAGGGCCACGTGGGCGTTTGAGCCGGCGGCCACGCGGCGGACGCGCTCGGACTCGCCGCAGGCGACGACGTTACCGTCCTCGCCCACCGAGTCCATGAACTGGCCAAAGGTGCGCTCGAGGTTCTCGATCGTGCCGTAGTGGTCGAGGTGGTCGGCCTCGATGTTGGTGACGACGGCGACCGTGGGGTCAAAGAAGAGGAAGGAGCCATCGGACTCGTCGGACTCGGCGACGTAGTAGTCGGACTTGCCGGAGTGGGCGTTGGTGTCGTAGCCCTCGACGAAGCCGCCGATGAGGAAGGAGGGGTCGAGGCCCATGCGGTCGAGCATCGTGGTGACCATGGACGACGTGGTGGTCTTGCCGTGGGTGCCCGAGACGGCGACGGTGGTGTGGCCGGCCGAGAGGGCGGGCAGCATCTTGGCGCGGGGCCAGACCTCGATGCCCAGCTCGCGGGCGCGGACGACCTCGGGGTTGGACTCGGGGATGGCGGTGGAGATGACCACGACGTCGGGCTTCACGGCGTCGATGGTGGCGGCGTCATGGCCCACGTGGACCTCGATGCCGGCGGCCTCGAGCTCGCGGACGTAACGCGAGCTCTTGAGGTCGCTGCCCGTGACGACGACGCCGCGCTCGTGCAGGACGAGCGCGATGCCGCTCATGCCCGCGCCACCGATGCCGACGATGTGGACGCGCTTGAACGTTGCCTTCTGAGAAGTGGTTGCCATGTGGTGTGGCTCCCCTCGTGTGTTGTTTTGCCAGGCGGCGCCGTGGTGTGGGCGCTGCACATACGACCCTTTACTTTAGCCCATCGCATAGGGACGGGGCGAGGGTGCATCAAATGGGCACGAGGTTGGGACACGGGTGGGGAGGGCGGGGCGGGGTGCGTCTTGGTTGCGCGATGCACCGCGTTCCAGCAAGTTGCTGCACGTAAAACGAGCTGGTGCATTCGAGCGAGGTTGCCGGGGATCGAAGGCTGCACGTAATACGGCTTCGTGCGTTCTCGCGGAATACACGAAGCCTAATTGGGTGCAACGTCAGGATTGCGGCCAGCGCGGTCAGGATGCACGAGAGCGATTAATGTGCAGCGCCGGGAGCTCAACGTCCCCCGAGAACGCACGTCGTCGATTTAAGTGCAGGAGCCGCGTCGAATGCCAAAACCGATGATCACTTACAAAACATACAGCGCGAGACGGGCGGCAGATAGCCACCCGTCTCGCGCAAATCAATCGATACTCGATAAGAGCCCGCAGTCTGCGAGCCCTACTCCCCTGCCACCTGCTCGACGGCGTCGGCAAGCTTGGCGGCCGCCCTATCCTGCGCGAGGCCCGCCGCCGCGGCGCGCAGCTTGCCACGCTCGTCCGCATCGCACACAAGCTCGAGCAGCTTGTCGCCAAACGCGGGCTCGCCCAGCTCGTCATCGGCGAACAGCACGGCCGCGCCGGCATCCGTGAGGTAGCGCGCGTTCGTGGTCTGGTGGTCGGCCGTGGCGAACGGGTACGGCACGAGCACGCTCGGCACGCCCAGCGCCGCGATCTCGGCGATCGAGCTCGCGCCGGCGCGGCTCAGAACCAAGTCTGCCGCCGCAAGCACATCGCCCATGTTGTCGATGTAGCTCTCGAGGTGCCAGCGGCTGGCCTCCTCGTCGATCAGCGCCAGGGCCTCGGCCGCCTCCTCGTAGCCGCCCTTGCCGGTCGACTGCACCACGTGCAGGCCCGGCACCGCAAGCAGCCGCTCCTTGAGCGCGCCCATCGCGGCATTGATTGAGCGCGCGCCCAGCGAGCCGCCAAACACGAGCAGCATCGTCGCATCCTCGGGCACACCCAGCGCCGCACGGCCCGCAGCCCTGCTGCCAGCCAAGACGCTGCGCCTCACGGGATTGCCCGTGAGCTCCACGTGGGCAGCGTCGCCCTCGCGAGCAAAGACCTTCTCGGCCGCCGGCACCGAGATGCAGACGCGCCTCGCGTGGTCGGCCATCATCTTGTTGGCAAGGCCCGGCACCGAGTTCTGCTCGTGCAGAAGGTAGGGCACGCCATGCCCCTTGCACCAGCCCAGCAGCGGGACCTCGACATAGGCGCCAAAGCCAATCGCCACGTCGGGCGCCTTGCCGGCCGAGAAGCGCCTGCCCAGCGCCCTCTTGGCGCTCGCCACGCGGGCCAGCGCCGTCACGGCCGTCCAGGGCTTCGAGCGGTCAAATCCCGTGACGTCGACCTCCACCAGCTCAAAGCCGGCAGCCGGAACGAGCGTGCCCTCGAGCTTGGAGGGGCGCCCGTAGAACGTCACGTGGTGGCCGCGGTCGCGAAGCTCCTCGGCAAGCGCCAGCGCCGGGTTGATGTGACCAGCCGTGCCACCTGCGGCGATGGCAACCTCGAGCGTACGGGTCATGGCTATCTCCTTCTCTGGTTGCGGCCGCGCGAGCCCCCGCGCCCGCCCTCGCGCGAGCGGGGCACAGCACTACCGCGACCCTCAGACGTCCTCACGGTGGGGCCACCGTTGCCGCCGCGCAGGCGGTCGCGGGC
>UQSV01000085.1 GCA_900543875.1 uncultured Coriobacteriaceae bacterium
CGCCGGTGACGGCGGGCGTGTAGACGCGGGCGAAGCGCGTGATGAAGTTCTCGGTGCGGGCCTTCTTCTCGCTGGCGTTCTCGACCAGCTCGAGGATGCGGCTCACGGTGGACTCGCCAAACGGCTTGGTGGTGCGCACCTTGATGAGGCCCGTCATGTTGATGCAGCCCGAGATGACGTCGGCGCCGACCTCGGCGTGGCGCGGCACGGACTCGCCGGTGAGCGCCGCTGTGTCGAGCTGCGTGGCGCCCTCGACGATGACGCCGTCGATGGGCACGCGCTCGCCGGGCTTGATCACGATGACGGTGCCGGGGGCCACGTCGTCGGGCGAGACCTGGGCGAGCACGCCCTTCTCGTCCTCGACGTTGGCGTAGTCGGGGGCGATGTCCATCATGTTGGCGATGGACTTGCGGCTCTTGCCCACGGCGTAGGCCTGGAACAGCTCGCCCACCTGGTAGAACAGCATGACGGCCGCGCCCTCGGCCATGTGAGGGTCGGTGTTGGGGAACAGCACCATCGCGAAGGCGCCAAGGGTCGCCACGGCCATGAGGAAGTTCTCGTCGAAGACCTTGCCGTGGCGGATGTTGTTGAACGCCTTCCCGAGCACGTCGTGGCCTGCGATGGCGAACGGGACGAGGTAGAGGACGAAGCTGGCGTAGACGTTGCCGGGGGTGCCAAATGCGGTGCGCAGCAGACCCGTCTCGTCGAGAGCGAAGATGACGAAGAAGATCGCGAGGGCAAGCAGGATGCGCTTCGTCTTGTGCTGCTGGCTCTCCTTCTTGCGGCGCTTCTTCTTGGGCTTTGCCGCCGTGCCCTTTGCCTGTGCCATGGTGACTCCTTTTGCATGCCCGCCCTCTGCCGGGCGGTTTTAATGAACGTATGAGCAACCGTTCATATAACGTGCGGAAAAGATTCCCTGCCGCGACACGTGGCCTGCGGCAGAGGAGGGATACGAGGGGATTAGAGCAGAATCTCGCAGTCGGGCTCGACGTCTGCCGTGTAGTCGACGACGCGCTGGAGCACCTCGTTGAAGCGGTCATCGTCGGCCTCGAGGGTGAGCTTCTGGGTCATGAAGTTCACGGAGACCTTCTCGACGCCGTCGAGCTTGGCAAGCTCGTCCTGCAGCTCGCGGGCGCAGTTGGCGCAGTCGATCTCGTCGAGCTTGTAAGACTTCTTCATGGTGGTGCCCTTCTCTCACGGGGCGTCCCCGGCTGTTAGACGCGCTGCGAGGCCGTGCCTCTGTGTGGAGCCGTTCGTTTGAGTGAACATCTGAACGGACGCTCATATGTATTGCTACAAACAATTATGCCCATGCGCGTGGACGTGTCAACGATTGATGGGGAGAAATGCGCGAACGGTGGAGAGGCGGGCGCGAGGTGTCGCACTGGGCGGCGTGAGGCGTACCCGCGCGGGTCGTGGCGCCCCGGGACCGGGGTCGCGTTGTCCTGATGGGTCGGGGCGGCTCAGGGCCGCGCCTCCCCGCTTGCCCTACTCGCAGATGTGCGAGAGGCCCACGTTGAGCATCGTGTAGACGTGGTCGTCTGCGAGGGAGTAGACGATGTTGCGGCCGTCACGCTCGAACTTCACGAGGTGGGCCTGCTTGAGGGTGCGCAGCTGGTGCGACACGGCGCTCTGCGTGGTGCCCGTCTCGTCGGCGATGTCGGCCACGCACAGCTCGCGGCCCATGAGGGTGAACAGGATCTTGATGCGTGTGGTGTCCGAGAAGACCTTGAACAGGTCTGCCAGGTCGTAGAGCAGCTCCTCCTCGGGGATGCTCTCGGGCGCCTCGCCCACGGGGATGTGGCAGCCCTCGGTGGCCGCGCAGGCGTGCTCGTGCGTGTGTTCGTGGGTCTCTGCCATGTGTTGCTCGATTCTGTGGACGAGGCGGGCTGGGCTGGTGCGGTGCGGGGATTGAACGGGCGCGGGCGCCAGGGACGTGCGGGTGCGGTCGTTGGCGCTGTGCCGGAGGCGCCGCGGCCGCTAGAGATCGCTGAGCGTCACCTGGCGGTAGCTTACGCCGCAGGTGTCGAGGATGCGCTTGGAGATGAGGTTGTCCTGCGTGCCCTCGTACTTGTCGCCCAGGTAGACGACTTCGCCGATGCCCGCCTGCACGAGGGTCTTAGCGCACTCGTGGCAGGGGAAGAGCGTCACGTAGACGGTGGCGTGGTCGAGGTCCTTGAGCGAGCCGCGGTAGTTGAGGATGGCGTTGGCCTCGGCGTGGATGACGTAGCTGTGCTTGTCGAACAGCGGGTCGTTGACGGTCTCCCAGGGAAACTCGTCGTCGTTGATGCCGGTGGGCGTGCCGTTGTAGCCCACCGACAGAATGCGGTGGTTGGCGCCTGCGATGCAGGCTCCCACCTGCGTGTTTGGGTCCTTGCTGCGCAGGCTCGCCGCAAGGGCCACGCGCATGAAGAACTCGTCCCAGCTGATGACGTCGGTGCGCTTGCCTGGCATGGTGACTCCTCTCCGGGCGGCCTTGGCCGCCGCGATTGCATTCAATCCACGATGACGCATCCCACCTGCGGATTCAAGTGTCCGCTTATTGCTTGTGGGAGGGGGAGCGTGGTGGGGCGAGAGGCGCGGGGACGATAGCGAAGGCGAGAGGGGCACGGCGATAGGCGGTGAGCGTGGCCGAGAGGGGCGGGGCGATAGACGTAGCGGCGCGGAGCGTGGCCGAGAAGGGCCGGCCCTACCTCCCCAGCGGCGGCTGGCGCAGACGTGCCCGCACCTGCGCCTCGTCTGGGATGGCGCGGGCTACCACGGCGTGGAAGCGCGCGTTGTGCGAGGGCTCGATGAGGTGGGCGAGCTCGTGGGCAACCACGTACTCGAGGCACGCGGGCGGGTAGGCCGCGAGCCTCACGTTGATGCGGATCGACCCGCGCGTCGGCGTGCACGATCCCCACCTGCTGCTCATGGCCCGCAGCTGCCAGCTTGTGGCGTGAGCGCCCACGAGCGGCTCCATGCGCTCCACTACCTGCGGCAGTGCCCGCTCGAGTTCCCGGCGCCACAGGCGGTCGAGCTCGGCGGCACTGAGCGTCTGGCCGCCCTCGCAGCGAACCTCTTGCCCCCACAGGGCGTAGCTGCCCACGCGGGCCTCGCTGGCACTTCCGTCCTGCTCGGCATCACCCGCGCCCGCGTCCCGCCCGGCATCGCTGATGGCACGCCGTGAGAGCGCGCTCGCGATCCACTCCGCGTGGGCGTCGAGAAACTCCTGCGCGCGGGCCTGCGAGCAGCGCCAGGGCACGCTCGCCCACCGTATTGTCGCGGCGCACGCGCAGGTTGAGGTTCTTGACCCGCTTGCGCGTCACGAGAACGGGGACGGAACCCAAGGCACCGTCCCCGCAGCGTACGTGGAGTATGTAGCTCTGCTCGGCCATGAGATGGCTACCGCGGCGTGCGCCCCTGGGGCAGCCCGCAGCTCGCTAGGCGAACTCGATGTCGCCGGTGGCGGCGTCCATCGAGTTGACGATGGCCAGGCTCTCGACCTGGTAGCCGCGCTCGCGCAGCTCCTTGCCGCCCGGCTGGAAGCCCTTCTCGATGGCGATGCCAATGCCCTCGACGATGACGCCGGCCTCCTCGCAAATCTCGAGCAGGCCATTGAGGGCGCAGCCCATGGCCAGGAAGTCGTCGAGGATGATGACGTGCTCGCCGCGCTCGAGGAAGCGCTTGGCCACGATGACCTCGTAGGTGCGGCCCTTGGTGTAGCTCTTGATCTGCGTGCGGTACTGCTCGCCGTCGAGGTTCTTGGACTCGGTCTTGCGGGCAAAGACCACGGGCACGTTGCCAAAATGGGTGGAGGCCACGCAGGCGATGCCAATGCCCGAGCTCTCGATGGTCAGAATCTTGTCGACCTGTTTGCCGGCGAACAGGCGCGCCCACTCGGCGCCCATCTTGTCGTAGAGCGACACGTCGCACTTGTGGTTGAGGAAGCTGTCCACCTTCAGGACGTTGCCCTCGCGAACGATGCCGTCCTGGCGAATGCGATCCTCGAGCTCCTTCATGCGGCGTGTCCTCCAGACGTCTCGGTTTTCCGCGCAGGCGCACGCCCCGACGCGGCTGAGTTTTCTGACCATTATGCCGCCTTTTGGACCGTTTGAGGGCGAGCTTCTCGCATTGGCGTCACTTTGGCGCAAATCTGGCGTGAAACGCATCGGCAACGTGGGGCGGCTATCGTGGCCTCACTAGCAGTTGCCCCGCGCGGTGGCGGCGTGACGGAGGGG
>UQSV01000086.1 GCA_900543875.1 uncultured Coriobacteriaceae bacterium
TTTTTCCAAGAGACGGCATCATGCTTGCTCATATATCGCAGGTAAACCTGCGGAACAGAGCCGTCTTCATTGAGGATCTTCCTCACATAGGAGCGGAGCCTAAGCGTTTTATGGGCTTGCGTCTCTTTCTCGATGGACATAATCGATTGGAAGATGGGCTTGCCGTCACTATCGCGAAGAGACGAAAAACCCTCTCCAAGTCCTCCGGGACCCGCAAACAAATCAATGATAGGAATCACTCGTCGCCCCTTCCGCTATTAACGCGGTTTCCAGGCTAGCAAGTTGCATTCCCCGCGTCCAGCATTAGTTTCTGCAACCCCGGGCTCTCGCCCGCCCCATTGCGCACCCGTTTCTACGCATCCAAACTTTGAGCACCCACCTTTACGTGCTCAGAGGCCATCCAGCACGTAAAGGTGGGTGCTCAATGCTCGCAGGCACGTAATAGCGGGTGCCCGTTGGTGGCGGCACGCAATAGCGGACTGGCACCGCAGCTCACGGACAGCAGTCCCCACATTAATCGATGCTTTTATGCAAACCGCCAATCTCTGCACCTGCCGTTTGCAGCAAACGACCGGTCTGTGTAAGGGGGAGACCTCCAGCGGGGTGCAAATCTTCCACTAATCGGCACTTCGCTGCAAACGACAGGCTCTCGGCCTTACAGGAATCGGCACTTCGCTGCAAACGGCAGGCTTGCGGCCTTACAGGAATCGGTAGTTTGCAGCAAACGACACACCTCACGGTTACATAATTCGGTAGTTTGCAGCAAACGGCATCGACCGTCCTCCGCAGAGAGCAACCACCCGCGCCAAACGCAAAAGGGCGAGAGGCACGTGGCCCCTCGCCCTCGCTGCGCGCCATAATCGCCGCGCTACTCCTTCTCCTCGCCGGAAATGAGGCGCTGGTACATGGCATCGTTTGCCGCCATCTCAGCCTCGTCGTCGAGGGGCGCGAGCTCGCTCGAGCCATACCTGCGCTCGAGTGCCTGGCCAATCAGGTAGTCGGCCACGCCGGGGTTCTTGGGCAGCAGCGGCCCGTGGATGTAGGTGCCCACCACGTTCTTGTAGAGGCATCCCTCGTACCCACTCTCGCCGTCGTTGCCATGGCCATGCACCACGCGGCCCAGCGGCTCCACGCCACTGCCCAGGTGCGTGCGGCCGCCATGGTTCTCGTAGCCCACGATGGGACGGGCCGAAATGCGGCTCTCGATCGCAATGTTGCCAATGAGGCGAGGCGTACCACGGTCGGTATAGAGATCGACCAGCGACAGGCCCTCGACCTTCTCGTCTCCCATGAGGTACGAATGGCCCAGCAGCTGGTAGCCGCCGCACACGGCCCCCAGCACGCCGCCATCCTCCACGTAGGCGGTGAGCTCGGCCCGCTCGGCCAGCAGGTGCTCGCACACGATGCGCTGCTCGCGGTCGGACCCTCCGCCAATGAACACGATGTCAACGTCGCCAAAGCTCGGGCGGTCGTCCACGTGCACCTCGCGCACCTCGCACTCGATGCCGCGCCACTCGAGGCGCTTCCGCAGCACCAGGATGTTGCCGCCGTCCCCGTAGAGGTTCAGCAGCTCGGGATAGAGGTGCGCGATGGTCAGCTTCTTCTCGCTCACAGTCTCTCCCCCATCCCCTCGAGCTCGGCCTTTGCCGGCCACAGCGCCGAGTAGTTCGTGAGCACGTACAGCGGCCTGTCCTTGGGCAGGTCTGCCACGGCGTCGAGCGCCTCACGCACGGTGTGGGCCACCGGCGCCTCGAGGCCCGCGTACTTCATGCGCACGCGCACGTCCTCGGCACGGTGCCCGCCCGCAACAACCGCGAGGTCACCGGCCTCGACCACGCCATCGCGGCAGGGCGCGCCCACGGCCAGGCGCTCGAAGTCCACGTCCCAGATCCAGGAGATGTCCTTGCCGTCGTTGTAGTTGTCGTTGATGACAAAGAACGCCGCCTTCTTGCGGTCGTCCGCAAGCATGAGCGAGATGTTCTGGTTGAACCCCGTGGGGTTCTTGGCGAGGTTGAGCACCACCTCGCGCCCATCCACGCGAAAGTGCTGCAGGCGACCGTTCTCGGGGTGGTAGCCGTCGAGCGCACGCTGGAACGTCGCCGCGTCGACCCCCGCGAGGTGCGCGCCCACAAAGGCCGCGAGCAGGTTGTAGACCATGTACACGCCGCCAAAGCTCGCGGAGAGTCGCACCGGCTCCTCGAGGCCGTCTCCCGCAACCGTGAAGCTCACGCCCGTGCGGCCCACCTCGACGCCCGTGGCCTGCCAGTTGAGGCTGGGACGGCAGAAGTCGCCGTTGGGGCAGCGGAAGGCCCCCAGCTGGGCGTAGGCGCGGTAGTCATAGGCAAGCTCGGCGCCGCACACCTGGCAGAAGCGCGCCTCGGGCACGCGGTCTGCCGGCAAGTGCAGGTCCTCGCCAATGCCAAAGGTAAGCACGCGCGTGCCCGCCTTGCGCGCCCGCGCCGCCACGCCCATCACCAGCGGGTCATCGCCGCAGGCAACGAGCGTGGTCTCGGGCGAGGCCGCCAGCGCGCTCACGATGACGTCCTGCACGCGGTCAATCTCTCCGGCGCGGTCGAGCTGATCGCGGAAGAGGTTGAGCAGCAGCAGATAGCGGGGCCTGAGCTCGGGCAGGATGTTAATGGTGGAGAGCTCGTCGGCCTCCATGACCGCCCAGTCGGCGCTGCCGCCAGGCAGAAGCGCGGCAGCGACGCCCGGCGCCATGTTGGCGCCCATGCGGTTGCACAGCACGCGCGCACCACCTGCCTCGATGGCGCTCGCGAGCACATTGTTCGTGGTGGTCTTGCCGTTGGTGCCGCACACGACGAGCGAGCCGTGCGCCAGCTTGGGCGCCAGGCTCGCGATGGCATGGGGGTCAACGGCCAGCGCAACGCGGCCGGGCAGCTGGGAGGCCGAGCGGCCCGCCAGGTGCAGCCCGGCGGCCGTGAGACGACCCAGCCCCCGTGCCAGTAGGCTCCTTGCTCCCACGGGCGCTACTCCTCCTCCCGCTCGGACTCAGCCTCGTCGCGGGCGCCCTTCATGCGCTCGTACTCGTCGGCCGTGAGCACGTCCTCGATGCGCAGGTTGACGCCGCCCACCTCGAGGCCCGTCATGCCGGCGACCTGCTTGACCACGACCTTCTTGACGTCCTCGAACACCTGCGGGGCGTAGGCGCCGTACTCGATGAGCACGGAGATGTTGACGCGCACCGAGGAGTCGGGCATGACCTCGACCGAGACGCCCTTCGTGGGGTCGGCCGCGCCAAAGGTCTCCTGCACGCGGTTGATGAAGCCGCCCTTCATACCCAGCACGCCGGGGACGTCGCGCACGGAGATGGCGACGATCTTCTCGATGACGCCGTTGGAGAACGTCAGCGAGTCCTCGGAGTCGAGGTCCTCGTCGGCATCGGAGAACGTGAGGTCGCCGGACTCGCTCTCTGCCAGGACGGTGGAGTCTGCGGGCTGCTCGGCCACCTCGGGCTCGAGCGTGGTCTCTTCGACGTTTGCCTTCGTGCTCATGTTGGCTCCTATCCGGGGCGGTGCCCCTCACGCGACGGTGCCGCCGCTAGTGCTTCTTGATCAGCTTCTCGACGATGTGGACGAGCTTGGGGTCGCCATCGGCAAACTGCCCCAGGGCCACGCCGGCCACCACGAGGATGGCGATGACGAGGGTCTTGAAGATGCCGATGGTAAACAGCAGGATGGCCACGGCAAGGCCGCACAGGCCGCCAAGCACCGCGTTTCTGCTGTGCGGGAACGTCTGGTCGAGCCACTGCGAGGCGCGCGCGAACGCGCCGGGCTCGGGGGCGGCTGCGGCGGACTCGGGGGCGGCGCCGGTCGCGTCGGTGGCACTATTGGCGGCCGCGGCCGCGCTGGCGCCCGTCTCGGCCTGGGGCGCGCGCTCGTCCTGCTCGGCCTTGTCGCCCTGGGCGGGCTTTGGCTGGGCCGGCTCGATGCGGGCCTGGATCTTCTCGGACATGCGCTACGCCTCCTTCTCGCCGTGCATGGGAATCGTGATGTCGCCCGCGTCTTGCGCCGCGCGGGCGGGGATGTCGACCTTCGCGTCGACGAGAGGCTC
>UQSV01000087.1 GCA_900543875.1 uncultured Coriobacteriaceae bacterium
ACCAACGAGGGGCATTTTCGCGTGGACGTCGCCCGGGGGGTCGAGCCGACCTTCCGGGCGACTTCTTTTTAATTAGGCTAATCTATGATCGTTTGTCATCCCCGAGGCACTACAGGAGCGTTCAAGTGCGCAATCTTATCGAGCAGTTCATGAAGTTTGGTGTGGTGGGCATCATCGCCTTCTTTATCGATTATGGCGTGCTGATGCTTCTCTCGCAGGGCTTTGGCGTTGACACAGTGCTGTCTGCCGGCATCTCGTTCTGCGTGTCCGTGGTGTTTAACTACGTGGCGTCCATGCGCTTTGTGTTCACTCACCGCGATGACCTTAGTCGCTCTCGCGAGTTTTTCATCTTCATTATCCTGTCTGCCATCGGCCTCGTCATCAATGAGCTCATCATGCTGGCCGGCGTGGCTGCGCTGGGCGATTCCGCGTTTACGGTCACGATTACCAAGCTCGTTGCCACGGTTGTCGTCCTGGTCTGGAATTTCTTCTCGCGCAAGAAGTGGCTCGACGGCAGAGACGCCGAGTAGGGCTGTTCGCTATTAATTGGTGCCAGAATGAGGCGGCCATTTCTGTTAGTTGGCATCGAGCTGAATCTATAAGGGCGGAAGCTCTAGTCGTCGTCGCGACTTTCCCAGGTGCGCTTGGAGATGATCCAGCGGGGGCGGCGCTTGGTCTCCATGTAGACCTTGCCCACGTATTCGCCAATCACGCCCAGGGAGAGCATCTGCACGCCTCCCATGAAGCACACCGCCGCGGTGGTGGAGGCCCAGCCCGTCACCGTGGCGCCCATGGCGTGGCGCACGAGAACCCACACGATGGCAACGAGGCTGGCCAGGGCGACGACCAGCCCCGTCCAGGCGATGAGGCGGATGGGCCTCACCGACAGGCTCGTGATGCCGTCGACGGCGAGCGCCACCATCTTGGAGAGCGGGTAGTGGGACTGGCCCGCCATGCGCTCGTGGCGCTCGTAGTAGACGGACGTGCTCCTGAAGCCCACGAGCGGCACCATGCCGCGCAGGAACAGGTTGACCTCCTCGAACCGCGAGAGGGCGTCCAGGGCGTCCTTCGCCATGAGGCGGTAGTCGGCGTGGTTGTAGACGCACTCCACGCCCATGGACCCCAGCAGGCGGTAGAAGCCCTGGGCGGTGGCGCGCTTGAAGGCCGTGTCGGTCTCGCGGGAGGAGCGCACGCCGTAGACCACGTCGCAGCCGTCGAGGTAGGCGTCGACCATCGCGCCCATGGCGGAGATGTCGTCCTGGCCGTCGCAGTCGATCGAGATGGCGCAGTCGCAGCTGTGCCGGCACTCCATGAGGCCGGCGAGGAGGGCGTTCTGGTGGCCGCGGTTTCGCGAGAGCGACATGCCGCGGAAGCGCGGGTCCCGCTCGGACAGGCCCTCGATGATCTCCCAGGTGCGGTCGCGCGAGCCGTCGTTCACGAGCAGCACGTGGCTCGCGGGGTCGGCCCTGCCGCTGCCCACCAGCTCGTCGAGCTCGGCGGCGAACAGGGCGCTCGTGACGGGCAGGACCTCCTGCTCGTTGTAGCAGGGGATGACGATGCAGACGACGGGCGGCTTGCGCATGGGTGCTCCAGATCTTCTCAGCAAGAGGGCCGGTGGTGGCCAAGCCCTCGCGAACTACTTTTGATTGTAGCCTTCCATGTCGACGTCCCACACGCGGCCCGTCTCATGCCAACTGGAGAAGTCGTTGGCCTCGCCGTCGACCTCGTACTCGACCAAGTGCCAGTCGACCTTGCCGTCGTGGTCGTTCCAGTAGAAGAGGCGCGGGCGCTCTCCGTCCGTAACCTCGAAGACGGGCTTGCCGTCTGCTATGGCGGTGGAGGAACCCGTGGCGTCTGTCGCAGAGCCGCTCCAGGCGCCCACGGCCCACTCGAGGGTGGCCGGCAGGTCAACGTGGCCGGTGGGTACCTCGCTTATCTGCATGGGCGTGCTGGCGTCTGCGCCGGCCGGCTTCACGAGCAGGATGGGTGAGGTGGTCTTGTTGAGACGCGCGTGGTTCCAAGGCCAGACGCCGTGGTCGGCCGTGACGACGATGGTCGACTGGTCGTAGACGCCCAGGTCCTTGAGCTGGCGGATGTACTCCTCGACGATGCTGAGCGAGCCGCGCGCCTGGTTCACGAGCGAGGCGTGGTCTGACTGGTCTACCTGCACCGTGTTGCCGTTCTGGTCCATGATGTAGGGCCAGTGCGAGCCCTGGCAGTGGATGATGCGGTAGGCGCCGGCCTCGGCCGTGTCGTCGGCCTTGATGACGGGTTGGGAGAACTCGCGGTGGAGCTCGGCGTCGTCGAGGATGTAGGGAGTGTTCTCGGGCGTGCGGGCGTCGGTGGGAACCACGGCGTCGTTCAGCTGGTCTGTGGTGAACCAGAAGATGGGCTTGAGCGGGTAGGGGAGGTCGCGGTAGAGGCCGCAGCCGCCCAGGGCCTTGGCGCAGGCGAAGAAGTCTGCAAAGAAGGGCTCCACGCCGTGGACGTTTTTGGTCTTGCCCTCGAGGGCGTTGAGGCCATAGGTCACGGAGTCTGAGTAGACGCCCACCGAGTAGCCCTGGTCGTTGGCCACGTCGAGCAGGTTGCGGTCGCTGAACCAGCTCTCGAGCTGCTGCGTGTCAAAGGTGCTGCTCGAGGGGTCGAAGTCGTGGCCCGTCACGATGAAGGGGATGCCGTAGCGCGTGGGGATCATCGAGCCCACGGAGTTGTGGTACCAGGTGAAGCCGCCCAGCTCGTCCGCAGCGTCGGGGTAGGCGGCCATGACGTCGTCCATGTCCTTGGTGTCGAACATGTCGAGGACGAAGACGATGACGTTGCTCTTGGAAGAGACGCTCGTGAGGCCCTCCTCGGTGACGGTGGGGCGGCTCAGGGCCTCGGCGTAGCGGCCGGCAAGGGCGCCGAGGCCCACGCCCTGTGCGAGGCAGATGACGAGGCAGGCGGCCACGGCAGCAACGCGGCTCCACAGCGGGCGGATGAGGGCAAAGGCAACGAATGCAGCGATAACCACGAGCCAGACGACAGTGGAGACGAGCATGTACTTGCCGTAGACGGACCAGTCGATGAGGGAGCCATCGGCGGAAGGCAGGTTGCGGTTAAGCAGAACCTCCTGCAACAGGGTGCACGCGCAGACGGCGGCGATGACGGCGAGCACGACGTCGAACGCGCGGCCGCGGGTGGTGCTGGCCGCAAGGGCGATGGCCGCGGCGGCGAGGAGCGCGAGCACCACGAGCGGCAGCCATACGTTGGCGAGCGAGAACGAGAGCGACGAGCAGCCAGGGATGACGACCTCGAGCGGCGCCACGAAGAAGACGCAGAGGGAAAGGACGAGGGCGCAGACGAAGGCGAGGACGAGGCGCGTGCGCCAGCGAAGCGTGGGCGCAAAGGGCTTGCGGGGGCGCATGAGGTCGCGGGCGGCGTCGTCTGCGGAGGCGAGGGAGGCGGCGCGAGCGTCAGCGCTTGTCTCGGCAGCGTCGAGGGCGTGGACGGTGGGCTCGACGGCCTTGCCGGCGTTCTCGTCGACGTGCATGGCGCGCAGTAGCCAGCGGCGGGCGCGGCGCCACACAACGCCCAGGACGGCCGAGAGGGCCACGGCCACGCCGGCGAGCGCCTGGATGGTATAGGTCATGACCGAGGGGTCGACGTAGGCGAGGGCTGGGCGCGCGAGGGCGCCCCACAGGCAGGTGGCCGTGGCGGCGAGGAATAGCGCGTCGAGCGCGGCGAGTGCGAGGCGTGCGGCGGCGGGCCGCGTGCCGCGCGTGTGGCGAGGTGCGCGCTTGGCGGTGGCGGGCTGCGGGGCGTGGCCGGCGACGGCGTGCGGGGCGGGGGCAAGGCGGGAGGCGCGAGAACTCATGCGGGGCCTTTCTTCATGAAAAAGCCGCCAGCCCTGAGGCCGGCGGCGTGTCAGCATCGTGCCCTACGAGTATAGGCGTGCCATGGTCGTTCGCTCGTCTAAATTACGTGCTAGACGGGCGA
>UQSV01000088.1 GCA_900543875.1 uncultured Coriobacteriaceae bacterium
GGGCCCGCCGCCCTTTTGCTGGCGCGCCGGGCGAGCGCCGCACGCCTCGGCGGGCTGATCGCCGGCGCTCGCGCCTCGCGCGGGCGGAGTGAGACAAAGGGGCTGTCCCCTCGGCTAATTTTGGTCGGGTCTGACCGCGCTGGTTGCGGCACAATAAGGGTTTGGGAGTTCAAACCCCGGATGCGTTCGGCGGAGGCCGCTCCCATGAGGTAGTGCACACAACGAGGAGGTTTCATGGCAGACAGCTCTATCAAGCGTGCTCTCGTCTCCGTTACGGACAAGACGGGCGTCGTCGAGTTCGTGAAGGCGCTCGAGGACGAGTTCGGCGTCGAGGTCATCTCGACCGGCGGAACGGCCCGGGTGCTCTCCGAGGCCGGCGTCAACGTGGTGCCCATCGAGCAGTACACGGGGTTCCCCGAGATGATGGACGGCCGCGTCAAGACGCTGCACCCCAAGGTGCACGGCGGCCTGCTCGCCCGCCGCGACGACGAGCGCCACATGGCCGAGGCCGCCGAGCACGGCATTGGCATGATCGACCTGGTCTGCGTCAACCTCTATGAGTTCGAGAAGACCGTCGCCAAGCCCGACGTCACCTTCGCCGACGCCATCGAGCACATCGACATCGGCGGCCCCTCGATGCTGCGCTCGGCCGCCAAGAACGCCGACGCCGTGACCGTGGTCTCCGACCCCGCCGACTATGACGCTGTGCTGGCCGAGATGCGCGCCAACGACGGTGCCACCACGCTCGCCACGCGCCGCCGCCTGCAGCTCAAGGTCTACCAGACCACCGCTGCCTACGATACGGCCATCGCCACCTGGCTTGCCGAGCAGGCCCCGGCCGCCGAGGATGGCGCCCTCGTCTTCCCGGAGCACTTCTCCATCGCCGGCACCAAGGAACAGGACCTGCGCTATGGCGAGAACCCGCAGCAGGCAGCCGCGTTCTACGTGCGCGGCGACGCCCCAGCCCACTCGCTGGCCCGTGCCACCCAGATCCAGGGCAAACCCCTCTCGTACAACAACCTGCTCGACTCCGACGCCGCCTGGGCGGCCGTGCGCGAGTTTGACGAGCCGGCAGTCGTGATCCTCAAGCACCAGAACCCCTGCGGCTCCGCCACGGCCGCCGACGTCACCACTGCCTACGACAAGGCCTTCGCCTGCGACCCCGTCTCGGCCTTTGGTGGCATCATCGCCGTCAACCGCGAGGTGCCGCTCGAGCTCTGCGAGCACTTCGCCGACGTCAACAAGCAGTTCGTCGAGGTCATGATCGCCCCGAGCTACACGCCCGAGGCCCTCGAGCGCCTCTCCAAGCGCAAGAACATGCGTGTGCTCGCCACCGGCGGCGTCGACCGTACCGTGGGCGTCGAGGTGCGCACCGTCGACGGCGGCCTGCTCGTCCAGGACATCGACCACGTCGACGAGGACCCGGCCACCTTTACCGTGCCCACCAAGCGTCAGCCTACCGACGCCGAGATGGACGACCTCCTCTTTGCCTGGCGCGTCTGCAAGACCGTGAAGTCCAACGCCATCCTCGTGGCCAAGGACCGCGCGGGCCTTGGCATGGGTCCCGGCCAGCCCAACCGCGTTGACTCCGCGCTCATCGCCTGCGAGCGTGCCGAGAAGGCCTGCGAGCGCATGGGCGTCGAGCCCCAGGACCTCGTCGCCGCGTCCGACGCCTTCTTCCCGTTCCGCGACAACGTCGACGCCCTCGCCGCCCATGGCGTCACCGCCATCATCCAGCCCGGCGGCTCCGTGCGCGACGACGAGTCCATCGCCGCCTGCGACGAGCATGGCATTGCGATGGTGTTCACCGGCACCCGCCACTTCCGCCACTAGTCGGCCCGTCCTGGCGCCCAATCTCGCCGCTCAGGCTGCGGCTCGTGTACCTCAGTACACGTCGCCTTGCCTTCGTGGCGATCTCGGGCACCAGGGCGGCCCTTGGTTTTGAGGGTGGCGCCCAACCTCGCCGCGACACCGGGCGTCTTGCATCTGCGAGGCGCCCGTTTTTGTCCCAGAGCGGCGATACCCTAAGCAAAAAAGACTTTTGCCGAGAAGCGCGCAAGGCGCCTGGCCGAACAATAGCGTAAGGATGGCGCACGAGGGCCGCCGTCGATGCGGTGTGCGCTACGCTGGGCGTACAAGATGGTGGCATGTGCCGCCAGCGCGCGCGAGGGGAGAGGCATGGCTAAGGTCTACGTCATCGAGGACGACGAGGCGCTGCGCGCCGAGCTCGTGCGCCTGCTCGCTCGCGAGGGCTATGAGGTCGAGGAGTGCCATGACTTCCCGCGTGCCGCCGAGCTTGCCCTCGTCGCCGTTCCAGACCTCGTGCTTCTCGACCTCACGCTGCCGGGGACGGACGGCCAGCTCGTTTGTCGCGAGATTCGCGCCGCCTCGAGCGTGCCGGTCATCGTGCTCACGAGCCGCGTCACCGAGGTCGACGAGGTGCTTGCCATGGGCATGGGCGCGGACGACTTCGTGACCAAGCCCTACAGCTCACGCATCCTGCTCGCCCACATCGAGGCGGTGCTGCGCCGCACCCGCGGCCAGGTGGCGCCCAGCTCCATCATCGAGCGCGGTGGCGTGCGCCTCGACCTCTCGCGCTCGCAGGTCTCCCACGACGGCCGCCAGACGGAGCTCACCAAGAACGAGCTGCGCATCCTCGCCCTGCTCATGCGCCGCGGCGGCGCCGTCGTGTCGCGCGAGGCGCTCATGTACGAGCTGTGGGAGTCCGACGCCTTCGTGGACGACAACACCCTCACCGTCAACGTGAACCGCCTGCGTGCGGCCCTCGAGCGCGTGGGCGTCACGGGCTGGCTCGTGACGCATCGCGGCCAGGGCTACTCGGTGAGGTAGCGACATGAATCCGGGCGCATATCTCAAGAGCCATCTGGGCCTCGTCCTGTCGCTGCTGGGCACGCTCGCCCTGCTTACCTTTGTGATGGAGGTGGCGGGCGGTCGCAGCTTTGCCCTGCTCGGTCTCATCATTGGCTCCGTGGGGCTGGTCTGCGGCCTGTCCCTTGACTACCTGGCGCACCGCGGGTGGTGGAGGCGGCTCGAGTGCCTGCCGCGCGAGCTCGACAACCCGCGCCTTGTCGCCGCGCTCACCGAGGCCCCCGGCTTTGCTGAGGGTGACGTTGCCTACGAGGCCATCGCCGCGTCCAACAAGTCTGCGAGCGACGAGGTGGCCGCGGCCCGTCGCCAGATGAGCGACTACGAGCGCTACGTCGAGATGTGGGTGCACGAGGTCAAGACCCCGCTTGCCGCCGTGCACCTCACGGTCGAGAACCTCATGGCAGACCCTGCCGAGGCCCAGGCCGACCCCGCCCGCCTCGACTCGATCGACGCGGGGCTGCGCCGCATCGAGGGCTACGTTGACCAGGCATTATACGTGGCACGCTCCGAGACGCTCGAGGCGGACTACCT
This sequence comes from uncultured Coriobacteriaceae bacterium, assembly GCA_900543875.1. Classification (GTDB taxonomy): domain Bacteria; phylum Actinomycetota; class Coriobacteriia; order Coriobacteriales; family Atopobiaceae; genus Parolsenella. The sequence continues at coordinate 3,421 of UQSV01000088.1, forward strand.
CATCCGCTCCCATCGCGTGGGAGACGTCGTGACGGCGGCGCTCAAGGCCAACGCCCGTGAGCTCATAGCCGCCCACATGGCGCCGCGCCTGGGCGAGGGCATGGATCTCACGGTGCTCGCCGACGACAAGTGGCTGGGCTTCGTGCTGGGCCAGTTCTTGCAGAACTCCATTCGCTACCTGCGCGAAGACGCCGAGGGAGGGGCACAGGTGTCCTTCTCGGCGCGCGTCGAGGGCGAGGGGCTCGCGAGCGAGTGCGTCGTGCTTGTGGTGCGCGACAACGGCTGCGGCGTGAGTCCGGCCGAGCTGCCCCGCGTGTTCGAGCGGGGCTTCACGGGAGCGAACGGACGCACGCACAAGGGCGCCACGGGGCTTGGCCTATGGCTTGCCAAGATGCTCTGCGAGAAGATGGGCCTGTCCATCTCGGCCGACTCGCGCGAGGGTGCGTGGTTCGAGGTCTCGATCGCGTTCCCCACCAACAAGATGCATTACGTCGAGTAGGGG
>UQSV01000089.1 GCA_900543875.1 uncultured Coriobacteriaceae bacterium
CGGCTCGCCCGACAGGTCGATGCCAAAGGTCACGCGGGCGTTGCGCACGCGGGCGACGACGGTGACGTCGGGGTGGCGCGTCTCGACGCTGGGGCGGGCACCCAGCTTGGCCTGCAGGCGGTCGCAGACGGCGTCCTTGGCGCGCAGGGCGATGAACTGGGTGTTCCTCAGCTCGTTGTTGGTGCCGTGTGCGTCGACGGCAAAGGTCGAGGTGAGGGAGAGGTGGTCCTCCCAGCAGACCTCGCGCAGGGTCTGGTAGAGCTCGTCGGCGTTGGCGGCGGCGCCGTGGCCCAGCACGAGCACGACGCGCGAGGCGATGCGGCTCCACAGGCAGACGCGGTAGGCGTCGGCGAGCGTGCCCGCAAAGGCGACCTGGCCGTGGAGGGCACGCACGCCCTTGGCGCCCAGGCCCGCGAGCTCGGCCGCGAGCGGCGCCTCGAAGCCCTTGGGACAGGTGGCGAAGAGCTCGAGCTCCTCGCCGCGTGCGGTCTGCGCATCAGTCATGTCAATCACCTCTCGGGACACCATTTGCCCGTTTCGATGGCCGCCGGGACGCCCCTTTGGGGGACGGCCGCGCGGGCAGCTGCCGCCCGGCGTGCCATTGCTCACATAGATAGCCACAGCCTAGCCGAAGGCGCAGGTAGCGAGCGCGTGCCTGGGCCATGCGCACAAAAAACGCGCCGCATCCGGGTGGGTGCGGCGCGTTTGCACGATGAGGGAATGAGGAGAGGGCTTGCGCAGGTGATGCTGGGCGGCTGCGGGGACGGCCGGATGGTGCAAGGTGGCCGTGGGGACGGCCGGGCCGTGCGTGGCGTCGCGGGGACGACGCCCGTGCGTGTGGGGTGCGCCGCTGGGACGGCGCGTGGCCTGCCGGTCTTCTTGGCCTAGAGGTCCATGGAGAGGTAGCGCTCGCCGGTGTCGGGCAGGATGGCAACGACGGTCTTGCCGGCGAACTCCGGGCGGGAGGCCATGGCGAGGGCGGCGAAGGCGGCGGCGCCGGAGGAGATGCCCACGAGCACGCCTGCCTCGGAGGCGAGCTTGGCACGCGTGGCGATGGCGTCGGCGCTGGCGACGGGCAGGATCTCGTCGACGACCTCGCGCTTGAAGTTGTCGGGGACGAAGCCGGCGCCGATGCCCTGGATCTTGTGGCCGCCGGGCTTGCCGCCGGAGAGGACCGGGCTCTCGGCCGGCTCGACGGCGACGGCGCGGACGCTTGGCTTGTGCTCCTTCAGGAACTTGGAGGTGCCGGAGATGGTGCCGCCGGTGCCCACGCCGGCGACGATGGCGTCGACGGTGCCCTCGGTGTCGGCCCAGACCTCGGGGCCGGTGGTCTCATAGTGAGCGCGGGGGTTGGCGGGGTTGGTGAACTGGCCGGCCACGATGCTGTTGGGCGTGGACTCGTGCAGCTCGTTGGCCTTGGCGATGGCACCCTTCATGCCCTCGGAGCCGGGGGTCAGGACGATCTGTGCGCCGTAGGAGGCGGCGAGCTTGCGGCGCTCGATGCTCATGGTCTCGGGCATGGTGAGGATCATCTTGTAGCCACGGGCGGCGGCGAGCATGGCCAGGCCAACGCCGGTGTTGCCGCTCGTGGGCTCGATGACGGTGCCTCCGGGCTGGAGCTCGCCGGACGCCTCGGCGGCGTCGAGCATGTAGCGGGCAACGCGGTCCTTGACGGAGCCGCCGGGGTTGGTGGCCTCGTACTTGCCCAGGACGCGGGCGCCGGTGGCCTGGACGTCTGCGGGCAGCAGCGAGGAGAGGTCGATGAGGGGGGTGGAGCCAATGAGGGACTCGACGTGGTTGGCGACGTGCATGGGGTGCCTCCTTGTTCTGTGAGCCTGGGGCCCGAGCTGGCGGACGGGATGTTCGCGTGTGCGTGCCGTCCATGGGACGAGCGGGCGCGGGGTGTGCCTCGCTCGCTGGCGATAGTATGCCACGATTAAACCAACTAAACCAGTAGGAATTTATGAATTAAGCATTACTAAGTGCGTTTGTGCTGGTAGATGGCGGAAATGTTTCTATCGTTGGGACTGTTGGCGTGGCGATGGTGGCTTACTGTTGGCGTGGCGATGGTGGCTTACTGTTGGCTTTGGCGGGCCAACGTTCGTGCACGTCTCGCCCAACGAGCCGTCGGTTATGCACGTCCGTGGCGCCCCAAACGTGCCAGACCGATGGGTCTCCGCTGCCGGCCCAACGAGCCGTCGGCTATGCACGTCCGTGGCGCCCCGAACGTGCCAGACCGATGGCGGCTTTGCTGCTCGCTCAACGTGCCATCGGTTGCGCACGTCCGGGGCGCTTGAAACGTGCCAAACCAATGGCGCTGCGTTGCTCGTGCGGGGCTATTGGCCTCCATTGTGGAAAAGCACCGCTTATAGGGGGAGAAGCATGACAAGCTGATTAATTTACGGACTGCTCCGCTAAATAATTGACGGCCCGCCCTCAACCTATTTCAGGTTCTATTAAGGGAGAGGAAACCACCTGTGACAACCCGCTGCCCGGCTGTGCGTGGCACCTACGAAATACGCGGCCGCGCCCGCCTTGCGCTCGACGCCGACGTCGAGACCCTGCCCGATGACCCCGCGCGCCTCAAGCTCCTCATTGGCGAGCTCCAGTTCGAGGTGGGCCTGCTCAACGGCATCATCGCCCAGGGTGGTGGCGCGCATAATCTCCTCCGTCGGGGCGACCGCTGCTAGCTACAGGGCCTCGAGCGTGGCGATGAGCGCCAGGTGGTCGGTGCCCGAGACCTGGGCGGTCTCGAGCGAGCTCACCACGATGCCCGAGTTCTTGGAGTACACGATGTGGTCGATCTCGACGAGTGCGGGTATGGCCTTGTTGGCCGGGTAGGTCATGTGCATTCCGCCGCCGCTCGCCTGGCCGGCGTCGGCAAAGGTGGTGCCCAGAAGCTCGCGGAAGCGCGCGTGATCCCACGCCGAGTTGAAGTCGCCCATGATGAGGTAGGCGTGGCCGTAGTCAGACAGGCTCCCGATGACCGACAGCCCCTCGTCCCACAAATCTTCGGCCCCGCGCACGGGCGAGTTGGGATGCACGCTCACGATACGCACCGTGGCGTCTCCTACCTGGATGCTCGCGGCCGGCATCGAGCTCGTGTCGATGGGCAGGAGGTTCCTCGACACGTTGTCCTGCGGCGCGGCGGTCCAGATGCCGTTGCGCCCGCCGTTCGAGATGGCCGAGGCCCCCGCCGAGACGACGTGGTAGGGGAGTAGCTCGTCGATGCCGGCGCGCTCGAGGTCGTCGACCATGCCGTCGGTGAGCTCCTGCAGGCACAGCACCTCGACGTGCTTCTCGCGCACGAGGTTCACGATGTCGACGGCGCTAGCCTGTCCGTTGTAGGTGTTGCAGGTCATGACGCGGGCGTAGGAGTCGGCCGTGGTGTTGGTGCTCGCGACGGCGGCCGTGGCCTCGCTCGAGACGCGGGCGCTGCCGGTGAAGTAGCCGATGTGCCACCAGCCGTTGACGGCGAGGGCCAGCGCGCAGGCCACCGCGAGCACGCGGCGGCTCCAGAGCAGGGCCAGCGCGAGGCAGACGATGGTGGGGACGAGCGCCACCGGCACGAACGAGACGAGCTCGGGCACGGCCGAGCCTGCGG
>UQSV01000090.1 GCA_900543875.1 uncultured Coriobacteriaceae bacterium
TGGGCGTTTTTGAGTGCGACGAGCTCTACACCGTACGCGTTCTGCCCAAGCTCAAGCCGACGTACTTTGTGCTGCTCAACCTGTTCCGCGACCAGCTAGACCGCTACGGCGAGATCGACCATACCCAAGACGTCATCGCCCACGCGCTGGAGCTTTCGCCGGCAACGACGCTCATCTACAACGCAGACGATCCGCTGTGCGCCTCGATCGCCGCGCGCGTTCCCAATGCAAGCATCGCCTTTGGCATCGACGGCGCCACCAACACCGAGTCCGACCGCATTAGCGACTCGCGTTTTTGCTCACAGTGCAACGCGCCGTTGGAGTACGACTATGTGCAGTACGGACAGCTTGGCGCATACCATTGTCCCTCGTGCGGTTGGGCCCGTCCTGCGCTTGTCCGTCGCGTGACGAGCGTGGAGCTCGGCTGCGACGGTTACGGCTTTGACCTGGCCTTTGGACCCGAGGCCAACGCGCCCGCCGTGCACATCGCCACGCGCTACAACGGCCTGTACATGGTCTATAACGTCGCCGCCGCCTTCTTCGCCGCCCACGAGCTGGGCGTGGACACCGCACGCCTGCAGCCCACGCTCGACGCCTACGTGCCGGCAGGTGGTCGCATGGGCCGTTGGAATATCGCCGGCCGAACCGTCGAGGCCAACCTGGCCAAGAATCCCGTAGGCTTCGATCGCCAGATCCAGTCCATCAAGACGGCAGGCGGCAGACTCTGCGCTTTCTTCCTCAACGACAACGACGCCGACGGCCACGATGTATCGTGGATCTACGACGTCGACTTTGAGCGCATCGCCGACACGCCGGGTCTTGTCGCCTTTGCCGGCGGCACGCGCGCGCACGACATGCAGGTGCGCCTCAAGTACGCCGGCATCGATGCCGCGATTATCTCGGACGTCGCGCAGGCAATTGGCGCCATGGCAGACGAGGCCGCCGATGACACCTTCTACGCCGTCGCCAACTACACGGCCTTCCCGCCGCTGGTCAAAGAACTCGACGGGCTGAAGGGTGCCGATGCAGCCACGGTTGCTGCCCGCGCCGCAGTCCGTGCCGACGGCAGCGCTCTTCCTGTCGGTATCGCGCCAGTCGAGCTCTCGCGCCCGCTGCGCATCGTCTACCTGTATCCCGATGCCCTCAACCTCTATGGCGACGGCGGCAACGTCATCGCCCTCGAGCGCCGCTGCGCCTGGCGCGGCATCCCCGTTCGCGTGGATGAGGTCCGCATGGGCGAGGTGCTCGATCTGCATGATGCCGATATCGTCATGATGGGCGGCGGATCCGATCGCGACCAGCTAGCCGTGGCACACGAGCTTCTCGCCCAAAAAGACAAGGTCGCAGCCTATGTTGAGGACGGCGGTTCGCTGCTCGCCATCTGCGGCAGCTATCAGCTGCTCGGCCGTTCGTACTATATGGGCGAAAATCGCATAGAGGGCCTGGGCGTCATTGCCGCCGAGACCGTACGCGGCTCCGACCGCCTGATCGGCAACGTCGCCGTCAAGACCGACCTGGCACCCGAGCCCTTTGTGGGATTCGAGAACCACGGTGGCCGCACGCTTTTGGACGCCGATGCCACGCCGCTCGGAACGTCCGTCGTCACGGGCACCGGCAACAACGGCGACGATGGATTTGAGGGTCTCACCTACAAGGGTGTCATCGGCACGTACCTGCACGGCCCGGCGCTACCCAAGAATCCCGAACTCGCCGACTGGCTCATCGCGCACGCCCTCGAGCGCCGCGGCGACGCACAGGCCAACGCTCTGCTGCCGCTCAAACCCCTCGACGACACCTACGAGCACGCCGCCCACGACGCCGCCATGAAGCTCCTCCCCTAACCACCACAAAGGGGACAGTGAACTGCCTCCCATTTCTTGGACATCGGGAAATGGGAGGTTTTCCATGAGTATAGACCTCAGGGTGAAGCACGACCTGGAGTCCAGGAGGCGGGCCGTCGAGCTCTTCGACGCCGGCGTCGGCTGCAAACCGGCGGCCGAGGCCCTGTCCGTCCCCCGCGAGACCGTGAGAGAATGGCAGTGGGTATACCGGGCGTTCGGAAGCGAGGCGCTGCTGTCCATGGGCGGGAAACAATCCAGGTACACATTCGAGCAGAGGGTCGCCGCGGCATCGGCCGTGGTCGACGGCGGGATGGCGAAGACCGACGCCATGGCCGAGTTCGGGATCAGGTCGAAGTCCCCGCTGGAGCGCTGGTGCAGGCTCTACCGCGAGGGCGGCGCCGAGGCGCTGCGGCCCGGACCGAAGGGCAGGCCGAGGGGGTCGAGGTCGAAACCCCGGGCCCGCACCCGCGAGCAGGAGCTCGAGGAGCGCTGCCGCAGGCTCGAGGCCGAGGTCGCCTACCTAAAAAAATTGCGCGCCCTGGTCGAGCGGGACGGGCTCTGACCGGGGCGGCAGCCGAGGCGGTGGGGGCGCTGAGGGCGGAGGGGCACTCCCTGCGCCACCTGCTGGAGTGCTCGGGGCTCAGGAGGTCGACCTACTACTACGCGCTGGCGCACCCGCGGAGGCCGACCAGGCCCGAGCTGCGCGACGCCGCGGCCGAGATATTCTCGCGCACCGCCAACGGCTGCGGGCACCGGCAGATAGCCATGTGCCTGCGCGCCGAGCTGGGCGCGGTCGTGGCCGACAAGACCGTGCTCAAGATGATGCGCGAGATGGGCATCCGGTGCGGGATACGCCGCCGGGGCTCCCGCCGCCGGTACAGCTCCTACAGGGGGCTCGTGGGGAGCACGTTCGAGAACGTCATCGCGAGGGACTTCGGCGCCGAGGGGCCGTGGCAGAAGCTCGGCACCGACGTCACCGAGTTCAAGGTCGCCGGCGCCAAGGCCTACTGGGCCCCGGTGCTCGACTTCTGCACGAAGGAGATCGTGGCGAGCGACATATCGACCTCGCCGGACCTCGCCCAGCAGCACAGGATGCTCGACCGGCTCCTCGAGGCCCTGCCCGACGGGGCGGCACCGGCCATGCACTCGGACATGGGCTGGCAGTACCAGCACGAGTCCTACACCTCCAGGCTGGAGGGGGCGGGCATCACCCAGAGCATGTCGCGCAAGGGGAACTGCGTCGACAACGCCGCCACCGAGCAGCTCTTCGGCCACGTGAAGGACGAGTTCTACCGCGGCAGGGAGTGGGGCAGCTTCGAGGACTTCAAGCGCGACCTGGAGGAGTACATAGTCCATTGGAACACGCGGCGCAGGCAGGTAAGATTGAAGGGCCTGACGCCGGAGGAGTTCCGGGACCGGGCCCTTGCGGCGTAGTCGCTATTTATTCAGTCCAGGTTTCGGGGCGCAGTTCACAGGCACCTTTGTGGTGGTTTCGACCCGCCACGGTAGTTTGTCTCGATCTGTAACAGGTAGACCGTTAAAAGTCGTCGTACTGTTACAGATTGAGATGTTCGTCCCGACGTCCGTCGTTTGTCTCGATCTGTAACAGGTAGAGCCGATTTATCCGCTTAGATGTTACAGATTGAGATATTTGAAAATCGGGATAGAAGCCCGCTCCTGTGTGGTGGTTTTCCAGTTTGCCAACGATATACGCGCCGGCAAAAAAGTC
>UQSV01000091.1 GCA_900543875.1 uncultured Coriobacteriaceae bacterium
ACAGCCATGTGTGCTCGTCTCCCTCCTGGTAGATGACGCGTCCCGCCTGATAGGTGCTCACCACGCGCGCCTGGTAGGTCTCGAGCGGGTCCGCGGTCCAGAGCACGAGGTCCGCCCTAAAACCGGGCGCGACCGAGCCCGTGAGGTCGTCGATGCCGAGCACCTCGGCCGCGGCGGCGGCCGTGCGCCGGCTCGGGGCGAGGACGAAGAAGCGCTCGAGCGCGTCGCGCTCCTGGCAGCAGCGCGCGAGCTCGTCGGCGTCCTTGATCTTGTTGCCGCACAGAGCCTGGTAGGAGTAGAGCACGGCCCTCATGACGCCCGAGACGTCTGCCTCGGCGTCGACGAACTCGAGCGAGTCAAGGCCGTCGGTGGCCGAGCCCGCGCGGTTGAGCAGGCTCGTCACGAGCCCCTCGACCCCGTCGCGGCCAGAGCCCGTGCCGCCGCCGAACTCGGCGAACAGGGCGTCGAGGCCGGGGTCGCCGTCCATCTCGTCGAGCGCGACCTCGAGGGCCTGGGCGCGCATCGCCGAGGCGGCCTGATCGGCGACCATGGCAAAGCTCGGGTCGAGCCCCAGGTCGAGGGCGTGGGCGCGCAGGATGCGGGCGCACATGTGGTGGATGGTGCTCACCCAGGCCGAGTCGACCTTGAGCGCCTCGTCGGCAAGGCCGGCCTCGCGCAGCGCCTTGCGCACGCGCTCCTTGATCTCTCCGGCGGCCTTCTCGGTGAAGGTGATGACGAGCGCCTGGTCGAGGCTGTCGAGGAAGGGTGCCCCGTCCTCGCCCGAGCCCGGGCACAGGGCCCACACGATGCGGCGCGTGAGCGTGAAGGTCTTGCCCGAGCCCGCGCCCGCAGCAACGAAGACGGGGCGGTCGAGTGTGCGCACGATCTGCTCCTGCTCGGGAAGCAGGCCCTCGAGCAGGGCGAGCGCGCTTTCCTTGGTGGGCGCCGGCGCGGCGCCGCTCATGTTCGTGCTCACGACTGCCTCCTCTCGCAGTTCATGGCCGGGCACCAGGCGCAGGCCTTGGGTGAGGACGGACGGGCCTCGACGCGTCCGGCGAGCATGTCCTCGATGACCTGCGCCACGGCCTCCTCGGTGCGGTCGAGCAGATCATTGAACGAACGGGCGCCCGGCACCGGCAGGGTCATGCGCTCGACGTCGGCCGGCCTCGCGTCCACGCCCAGCACGGCCGCGGCGTCACGCGCCGAGAGGGCGCCCGCGATCTGGTGCCTGCCCTTGGTGCCCATGTAGACGGCACCAACGAGCTCGAGGCCAGAGTCCGTCTGGGCAAGCAGCCTGCGGGCGATGCTCGCGTAGATGAGCGTCTGGACGCGGCCGGGCAGCGCAAACTCCGCGCCCCAGTCCACGTCCCCCTTGCCCTTGAGCGCGTACTCGTCGAGCAGGGCGCTCTTGTGCTTGTAGTCGATCACGAGGGCACGGCCCTCCGCGTCGACGTCGATGCGATCGATCGTGCCCACGAAGTCCGCGCCCGCATAGGTGGCAACGAGCCCCGATGCACCGCCAAAGCGGCCCTCGAACAGGCGCGGCTCGAAGCCAGCGAGGCGCGTCGCCTCGTACTCGAGCGTGGTGGCGATGTCATGCTCGACCTCGGCCAGGCGACGCTCCTGCGAGGGCGTGTGGGCAATGAGCGCCTGCTTGTTGCGGGTGGTAGCGCTCAGACGCTGGTGGGCCAGGTGCTCGGCGAACTCGGCGTGCATGAGCTCGGTGGCGTGCTCAAGCGTCTGCTCGCACACGCGCGATTCCCCCACGCGAACGCGTGGGTCGAACCAGAAGAGGCCCTGCTCGGGCGCCTCGGCGAGCGGGTCGCTCACGAGGCCCTGGGCGGCAGCGGCCTCGAGGAAGAGCCTGCGGTGCGTCACCTCGAGCACGCGGTGAACGAAGGTGCCGATCTCGACGTTGGAGAAGCGGGCGTCGCAGTCGTCGAGGCCCAGGCGCCGCAGCGTGAACCACTTGAGCGGACACTCGAGGTAGGTCTCGACTTGCGAGGCGGACAGCGACGGGCGCCCCTCGGGAAGCTCGGCCACGCCATCGCGCGGGACGATCACGAGGCGGCGCAGGCTCTCGCTCAGCTGGCCCGCGGCCGCGGGCGCGGCGACCTTGCGTGCCTCGCTGGCCTCGCCGGTGGCCGAGAGGTTCTCGACCACGCGGCCCTCGTCGAGCTTGGAGGACTGCTCGGCCTCGAGAAGGCAGCGGCCCCTGTCGTTCGTGGCGTAGCACGAGAGGAGTTCGGAGAGCATGACCGCCGGGAAGGTCTCCGACGCGCTTGCGTCGTGCGAGGGGCACACGAGCAGCAGGTGCTTGCGCGGTGTCGCCACGGCGGCCGCAAACGAGGCGCGCGCGGTGGCCAGACCGTCTGTCGGGTCGTCGACGCCCGTGCGGGCAAGCAGGCGGTCGAGTGCGCCGTCTGCCACCGATATGGGCGAGCCCGCGGCGTCGAGCCCGAGGTAAACGAGAGCGTCGACGCTTGCGGGGGCAAGCCTGGCGACCTGGGCGGGACTCACAATCCTCACGCTGCAGCTCGCGTTCTCGCACGCGAGCTCGGGGCGTACCACGACCTTGAGGGCGCCAAGCGCGCGGGCGGCGAGTTCGACGAGGGCAGGCAGCTCCACACCGGCGTCGAGCGAGACGCCGCAGCGCTTGAGCGCCTGGCCCGCCTCGCCCACCGCGCGCAGCGCCGCCTCGTCGAGGGCGCGCCCAAGCTCGCGCTCAGCACTCGGCATGGGGGGCTCGGGCTGCTCGAGCACGCCGGACGCGCCGGACACGCCGGACGCGTTGGCCTCCTGCTTCGTGCCCTCCTCGGAGGCCGCGCCCAGGTTGAGCAGGCGGGCAGCCGCGGCGGCGACGTGGCCGCGCAGAAGCTCGCGCGTGGCGCCCGCCACCTGGTTGGGGGGGGGGTTCTTGTTCTGGAGGGGGGCGAGCACCGAGGCGGGCGTGAGGATGCGGTTGCCGCGCCACGAGGCGTCGCGACGCCAGGCGACCTCGGGGCCAACGCCGCAGGCATCGCTCAGCAGAAAGTCCGAGACGTCGCGCGGGGGCCACCAGGTCATGTCCGGCGCGGGCGCAAGCGGCTCGACGGGCCAGCTGGCCGCCAGCTCGTCGAGCCGTGCCACGGCACGGGCAAAGCTCACGAAGCCGGCGCCCATGTCCGTCTTGAGGACAGGCATCGAGAGCTGCGCCCTCACGGATACGCCGCGCGAGAAGAACTTGGGGGCAAGTCCGCGCCAGGCGGCCGCCACGTCGCCCGCGACCACCACAACCTCGTGGGTGCCACGGCCAGCCATGCGCGCCACGCGGCTCGCCACGGCCTCGTCGACCGCGAGCGGGCCCGCGGGCTCGATGAGCTCGACCGCACCCTTGGGAACGATGTCCGCGCCACGGGGGGCAAAGAGCGAGCGGCGCAGGTCCGCGAGCTCGCGCACGCGCTCCACGGGCGTGGCCCCGCGCGCGTCCGAGGTGGCGCC
>UQSV01000092.1 GCA_900543875.1 uncultured Coriobacteriaceae bacterium
CGGTGGCGCTTGCGCGGGCGCGGGGGGGGGCGGGACGGACGCGGGAACGGGACGCAGGGCGTGCTTCTCAGCAGTGGCGTTCACGAGGGTGGCGGCAGGCTTCTCGGCGGCGGGCGCGGCGACGCGCCGCAGGACCACCCCTCTCACATGCGATGAACCATCATCTAAACCACAAATTCCTAGGAAAATGCCGTTATCACTAATTAACGGATAACCATAAGGGCGTTTTCCTAGGATTTTGAGGAGGTGAAGTTTGGTTGGCGCGGCCGAGAAGGACCACTGGCCCGATGAGGGCGTGGCCGAGAAGGGCCGGCAACGCGAAGAAGGGCCGGCGACACGATAAGGCTCAGATGGGTGGGGCCGCCTACTTGCCCTGGTTGGCCTCGTAGCGCGAAACGGCGGCAGCGGCGTTGGCCATGAGCTTGGCGCTCTCCTTGCAGTGGCCGTCGCCCTTGTGGGCGCTGCAGGAGCCGCCCGACGCGCAGTCGGTGCACTCCCCCGACTTCTGCGACTTCACGATGGAACGCACACACAGCGCGAACACAATGGCGACAACGGCAACGACGATGATGTCGGCAGCACTCATGACCTGCCTCTTTCCTATGTGATGCGGCCAGATGCGGCCGCGTTCGTTTCGATAAGTAAATCGTAGCAAACTTTTAAGTTGACCATGGTTAACTTCTAGCTAGACTAGGGCGCAAACAGATAGGGAGCACATCTCCCCCAACGCCAAGGAGGCACCATGGACAACGACACGATGCAGCTCGTCCTCATCCGCCACGGAGAGTCCGAGTGGAACAGGCTCAACCTCTTCACCGGTTGGACCGACGTCGACCTCACCGACACCGGCCGTGCCGAGGCGGCCGCGGGCGGACGCGCCCTGCGCGAGGCCGGCTTCGACTTCGACGTCTGCTACACCTCGCGACTCAAGCGCGCCATCCACACCCTGGACATCGTGCTGGGCGAGCTCGACCGCGAGTGGCTGCCCGTCACCAAGAGCTGGAAGCTCAACGAGCGCCACTATGGGGCGCTCCAGGGTCTCAACAAGGCCGACGCCGCGGCCGAGCACGGAGACGAGCAGGTCCTCATCTGGCGCCGCTCGTTTGACGTCCAGCCGCCCGCCCTTGCACCCGGCGACGAGCGCGACCCGCACGCCCAGCAGATGTATCGCGACGTTGCGCCCGACCAGCTGCCGCTCACCGAGTGCCTCAAGGACTGCATCGCGCGAGCCTGGCCCTACTTCGAGGACGAGATTCGCCCGCAGATGCTCGCGGGCAGGCGCGTACTCGTCGTGGCGCATGGCAACTCGCTGCGCTCGCTCGTGATGAAGCTCGAGGGCCTCACGCCCGAGCAGATCCTCAAGGTGAACATCCCCACGGGCGTGCCGCTCGTCTACACGCTCGACCGCAGCTTCCACGTGGTGGACAAGCGCTACCTGGGAGACGCCGACGCAATCGCCGCCAAGATCGACGCGGTCGCCAACCAGGGCAAGGCCTCCCACTAACCCCCGCGGGGACAGAGGGACAGGTCCTTTGCCCCCGTTCAGGGGGGGACAATAGGCACGTCCCTCTGTCCCCGGCCCGGCACGCACGGGGTCAGCCGCGGCGGCCACGCTTGGCGGCGATGACGCCCTGCATGCTCACCCACGCGTGGCGCAGCGCGGGCACGGGGCGGTAGCGCAGCATGCGCGGCCCCGACCAGCGCATGACCTCGCGGATGCGCTCGCGCATCTCGGGGCGATAGCAGTGCGTGGGACAGGCCGAGCAGAACGTCTTGGTGCCCATGTGCGGACAGCGCCCCACCCGGGCCGTGGCGTAGGCGGCGAGCTCGGCGCACGCGGGGCACAGACGCACCTCGTGCCGGCCCAGGCGCACGCGCACGTCAGGACCACCCCTCTCGCCCCTCTCGGCCGCGCCCGTGTGATGCCCCCGGCACCACAGCGCGATCATCTCGCGCACCATGGCGACCTCCTCGGCGCGCTTGGCAGCGAGCTCGGGCGCGTCGCGAGGGTTGACACCAGCATCAAGCTTTGAACCATCAAGCGCCATCTAGCTCAGCCTCCCGTCCTCGACCGAGACCACGCGGTCGGCAAACGAACACGTGCTCGCACGATGGCTCACGAGCACCACTGTCTTGCCGGCGGCGCGCAGCGCGGCCACCGAGCGCATGACCGCCGCCTCGTTGAGGGCGTCGAGCGCGCTCGTGGGCTCGTCGAGCAGCACGAAGTCCGCGTCGCTCAGGAACACGCGCGCAAGGCCGATGCGCTGGCGCTCGCCACCAGAAAGCGAGTCGCCAAGCTCCGCCACCGACGTGTCGTAGCCGGCCGGCAGACGGCGCACCAGCGTGGCGAGCGAGGCCGCCTCGCACGCGGCGTCGAGCTCATCGGTCGTGGCGTCGACGCGGGCCACGCGCAGGTTGTCGCCAAGCGTCCCCACGAACAGGTGCGTCTCCTGCGTCATGTAGGCCTCGGCCGCGCGCAGGCTCGCCGTGTTCACGCGCCGCACGTCGACGCCCGAGACGCTCACGACGCCCTCGGCTGCATCCCAGAAGCGCATGAGCAGCTTGAGCAGGGTCGACTTGCCCGAGCCGGACCTGCCCGAGACGCACGTCATGCTACCGGCGGGGAAGGCGCAGTCGATGCCCGCGAGCACCGGCGCGCCACCATACGTAAAGCCCACGCCCTCGAGCGCGGCGCCGTCAAAGGCAACGTCCACGCCATCCTTGACCTCGGGACACTGCGGCTCCTCGTCGAGCAGGTCGAGCACGCGCGCGCCCGAGGCAAGCGTGGCCTGCAGCGATGCCCCCAGACGGCTCACGGCCATGACGGGGCCAAACGAGGAGAAGAAGGCGAACGTCGCCACGAAGGCGTGGGCGAGGTCGATGCGCCCGGCCGCGGCGAGCGCGAGCGACGCCCCGAGCATGACCAGGCTCGCGAGCAGCACCAGGGCGTCGGCCACGGCCTCGGTGGCCGCCTGGCGGCGTTGCAGGCGCGCGTCGATGGCGCCCATCTCGTCGGTGAGGACGTCAAGGCTCGCCTGGCGCGCCGCGCAGCCGTCGTACTGGATCGTCTCGGAGACGCCGCGCAGGCCTTCGAGCACGTAGGCACCCATGCGGCCCACGGCCTCGCGGCTGGCGCGACCGGCGCCGCCGCAGGCA
>UQSV01000093.1 GCA_900543875.1 uncultured Coriobacteriaceae bacterium
TTCGTGCCCGCGCCTCTATCAAGTGGTAACGACCCTACCACGTTGCACTTTACCAGGCAAGAGTATTCGTATATAACGTTTAAAAAATGCAGGGATATGCTGGAAATAAGGGTGCGGCAATCTTGCGGCACAATATGATGGCAACTGGCGCGCACCTATGAAAGGAACCTTTATGACCGAGCTCCAAGAACTCCGCCGCTATCGGCGCGACTTGCACAGGATCCCGGAGCTCGACTTCGATCTTCCGCAGACTATCGCCTATATCGAGGGCGTGTTGGCGCCGCTCGCCTGCGAGGTGACCCATCCGTGTCCCAGCTGCGTCTGCGCTTTCTTCGATGCCGGTACGGGCGCCGCACGTGCTACGGCGATTCGCGCCGACATGGATGCGCTGCCCATCGCGGAGGCGACGGGTGCGGATTTCGCTTCGACCCATCCCGGCAAGATGCACGCGTGCGGACACGATGGACACATGGCCATGGCACTTGCGGCGGCGACCTTTGTCGACCGCACGATTCGCGAGCGGCCGGGCGCCATTAGGCGCAACGTGCTCTTTGTGTTCCAGCCTGCCGAGGAGACGACCGGTGGCGCCAAGACAGTGTGCGAGAGCGGCGTGTTCGAGCGCTATGGTGCCGACCGCATCTTCGGCTTCCATGTGTGGCCCGATTTGCCTGCCGGTACGTTGGCGAGCTGCCCCGGTCCGCTGCTAGCGCGTTCGAGCGAGACGCATGTGCACGTTCACGGGACGAGCATCCATATCGCTAAGACCTATGGCGTTCCGGTCGAGGAGTCGCACGACGCGGCGCTGGCGGCTGCCAAGTTCTTGGTTGCTGAGCGCGAACTGATGGACGAGCTGGGCGCCGACGAGCTCTGCATTGGCAAGTTCGGCCTGCTGCAGGCCGGCACCGTCTGCAATGCGGTGGCGGGGGAGGCCCATGTGGCTGGCAGCCTGCGCGTGTTTACGGACGGCATGTTCGACCGCGCGCGCGAGGGCGTGCGCCGCGTGTTGGACGAGGCCTGCGCCGCAACAGGCTGTACGTACGATCTCGACTTTGCCGAGGGCTATCCGCCAGTCGATAACGACCCCGAGCTGTTTGCCTGCATTGCGCCCGCCTTGTCCGAGCTGCAACTTGTGGATGAGCCGCTGCTGATCGCCGAGGACTTTGCGTTCTATCAGCGTCATCTGCCGGGCGTGTTCTTCTTGCTGGGCACGGGCGTGCCGGAGGGTCAAGAAAACCCGAGCGATTCGGATGGCTGTCCCGCCTATGCCGCGAGCGCTCTGCATACTGATACCATGCTCTTTGACGAGGAAATCCTGCTCAAGGGCCTCGACGCCTACAAACGACTGCTTTCGCTTGGCTAATTGGCGAAAAACACCTGCTCTAAAAAACACGAACAGATGTACGGTATAATAGAGATGTAAGTCTGGTTGATTTCCGATCTCAGCCGAACACATTGAGCAAATAGGCCGTTCCCGCAGCTAGCCGAACGCCCCCGCGGCCCCTCCCGGGGCCCGGGGGCGGCATTTTCCCAGTTGAAGGAACGGTGGAGATGTGTTTCGATGGGTCCGGTGGCCATGCTCCGCCCGCCGCCCGGCGCCTCTTCCCAGACTCAGCCGGACGGTCGGTCCGTCTATTCCGTTTTTCCCTCTAGGCTAGGACAGCGGGGCATCGCCCCTCTCTGCGCGCGCCCGCGCGATGAGCCCCGGCGTGAGGTCGAGCTCGTCGATGGGCACGTCCTCCACGCCGTACGCCTCCAGCAGCGCCTCCGCGTCGGCGCCGAGCATCGCCCGGAAGGCGCGGGCGGGCGTCGCGAAGCCGAGCGCGCCGCGGGGCTCGGAGTTCACGTGCGACATCGCCAGCGCCAGGTCGGCCGGGACCAGCCGGTCGAACCTGAGGCCGCGGCCCTTGGGGAGCAGCTTCCTGATCTCGACGTGGTTGCGCTCGCAGGCGCCCTTCTGGTCGCTGCGCCTAGGGTCGCAGTAGAACAGCCTCGTCTCGCCGGGCCCCTCGCCGATGAGCGCGGCGATTGCGCCCTCGTCGGAGAACTCGGTGCCGTTGTCGGTGAGCACGGCGCGGAACACGCGGCGCGTCCCGTCGGCGCCGAGGACCGCCCGGACGCCCTCCAGGGCGCCCGCGACGCACCCGGCGGTCTTCTCCTCCAGCGGCAGCGCGAGCTGGGGCCTGCTGGGGCGGTGCAGCAGCGTGAGCAGGCAGGCGCCGTCCTCCCGCGCGCCCTCGACGGTGTCCATCTCCCAGGCGGCGGCGCAAACGTCCTCGCCGAGGCCGAGGAACGCGGCGTGCGACCTGCGGGCCGAGTGCGGCGTCGCCCCCTTCGGGGCCCGGTGCGACCTGGGCCTGTAGCCGACCTTCCGCCTGAGCTCCATGTTGGTCATGCCGTCGTAGCCCGCCGCGACCCAGCGGTAGATCGTCGAGGGCGACAGGTCCACGGGACCGCCGTTGCGGGCGGACAGCTGCTCGGGCGACAGCCCCCGGCCCAGGCCGTCGCGGATGAGGGCGAGCGCCTCGGCCGCGGCGGGCTCGTCGGCGTCTATCCCGCGCCTGGACGAGACGAGGACCGAGTCCGCGCACAGCTGCGCGGCGCCGGCGTCGTAGAAGACGTGCGGGCGCCGCTTGCAGCCGATCGCGCGGTACCGCCCGCACCCGTTGCAGCAGCGCGGCCACGCGGCCAGGCGCGGGCAGGCCGCCGACAGGTCGGTGTTGGCGTCCACGCGCTCGCCGCGCCTCTCCCTCGGCGCCGTCACGAACCTGTGCGACGCCACCTCGGAGCTCACCGTCGAGGGCGACCTGCCTAGCTCCCTCGCGATCTGCCTGCATGAGGCCCCTCGCTCCAGCATCCTCTGGACCGTGTTCCGCTCGTGCCTGGTGAGCCTGCCGTAGGCCCTCGGGACCGCCTTCCCGGCCCCCTTCTTCCTCTTTCCGGATATGTAGTCCTCCGATCTCCCGGGGCCGGCCGGTCCGGCCCTCAGGGTATCGGATTCCCAAATTCATCCGTACATGTACGGATGAATGTGG
>UQSV01000094.1 GCA_900543875.1 uncultured Coriobacteriaceae bacterium
CCAGCCGAGGCCGCCAGGGTGGCCAGCAGCGTGGCGGCTCCCAGCAGCGTGGCGGCAAGCCACGCCAGCAGGCCTCGGGCGCTCGTACGGGCGCCCACACTGGCGTGCCCGCTCGCACGCGCGGCTCCCAGGGCCAGCGCGCCGGCTCCAAGGGCGACCTCATCGAGGGTCGCCGCGCCGCCGCCGAGGCCCTCGAGCTTGGCCTTCCCATCACGCGCGCCCTCATCCAGAAGGACTCCGGAGCGGTGGACCCCACGCTCACCGACCTCGCCCGTCGCCTCGCGGCCAACGGCGTCGAGGTCGAGCGCGTCGCCCGCCCCGTTCTCGACTCGCTCTCCTCGCATGGCGCCCACCAGGGCATCATGCTCAAGGTCCGTCCCTACCGCTATGCCTCGCTTCACGACATCATCGAGGCCGCCGGCAGCGGAAACGCCCTGGTCATCGTGCTCGACCACGTGACCGACGAGGGCAACTTCGGCGCCATCGTGCGCACGGCCGAGGTCGTAGGCGCGGCGGGCGTCGTCGTGGCCAAGTCGCGCGCCGCCCGCGTGGGCGTGGGTGCCTACAAGACCAGCGCCGGCGCGGTCATGCACCTGCCCATCGCGCAGGTGCCCAACCTCGCGAGCGCTCTGGACGAGCTCAAGGAGCACGGCTTCTGGGCGGGCGGCGCCACCGAGCACGCCCGTGACCTCGTGTGGGACGCCCCCGTCGCGGGTCGCCTCGCGCTCGTGATGGGCTCCGAGGGCTCGGGCATCTCGAGGCTCGTGCGCCAGCACTGCGACTTCGAGTTCAAGCTGCCCCAGCGCGGCCAGGTCGAGTCGCTCAACGTGGCGCAAGCCACCACGGCCATTGCCTACGAGTGGCTGCGCCGCGACATGGCGGCCGGCGAGGGCGCCCAGGCGGTGTCCGAGCCCGCGGGCGACGGTTACGACGCCCCACTCGACCTGCCCGACACCTCCGACTTCGACTTCCCGGAGACCGACCTTGGCTAAGCGCTCAGACCACGAGCTGCTGGTCGTGGATGGCTACAACGTCATATTCGGCACGCCTCGCTACAAGTCCCTCATGGACGAGCCGGGCGAGCGCGACCTCGACCACGACCCGTTCGAGCGTGCCCGCGAACTGCTCGTGGCAGACGTCGCGGCGTTCGCCCAGGGCCGCTACGAGCCGGTCATCGTGTTTGACGCGGCGGGCAACGTCAACCCCGAGCACCCCGAGCTGCGTCGCGCGGGCGTGCGCATGATCTTCTCGCCCACGGGGGTCACGGCAGACACCGTGATAGAGCGCTTGGTGGGGGAGTGCCGCAGGCAGATGCGCGAGGTCACGGTCGTGACGAGCGACAACACGATCAGGGCCACGGTGGGAGGCATCCCCGTGACGCGCATCTCGAGCGCCATGCTCGCCCACGAGATCGACGTCCTCGACTCCGAGCGCGAGGTCGACATCGCCGAGCGGCGCCACGGCAAGCTCACGGTGGAGGACCGCCTCGACGCCAAGACCCTCGCCAAGCTCAACGCCCTGCTGGGCAGATAGCGCGCTGTGGCGAAACGTGGCCATATCGGCTACGATGCTAGAACGCCCACGGGCGCACATAACGCCAACGTAGCTCAATGGTAGAGCCCCTGTCTTGTAAACAGGCCGTTGTAGGTTCGATTCCTATCGTTGGCTCCACGAACTCGCGGACCTCGGACCATCCGGGGTCCTTTCTTATATAGAGGGCACGTATCCG
Organism: uncultured Coriobacteriaceae bacterium; assembly: GCA_900543875.1. Taxonomy (GTDB): domain Bacteria; phylum Actinomycetota; class Coriobacteriia; order Coriobacteriales; family Atopobiaceae; genus Parolsenella. The sequence goes on from UQSV01000094.1 coordinate 1,730, forward strand.
TCAGAACGGGGCGCGTATCCGTCGGTACGCTGACCCCTGACCCCGCGACAATCGAGGGTAATTGCCCCAAACGTCATGGGCGCATGGTCTCAACCGCCATGAGGGGCCCTGCGGAGGCGCTATCCCCATGGGGTGCGCATCCTGGTCCCTGTGGAATAGAAGGCGCACCACCCGGGCCATGCGGGAATCCCACGGGCGCGCGTAACCCACGTGCGCGTAGGACTTCCGGAAGATTTTTGCCGCTCGCCCAAAAATTCCTACCAAACTTTTTTCGAAAATCTTTGGGAAAAGCCGCGATTCGCTTACAAATATGCAGGTAATGTGGTGAAAACGAATGGATACGCCCGGTTAGGGGGATTGAGTTGACACGATGCCCCGAATCTCGGTAATATCCTTTCCGCTGCGCGAGGGAACGACCTCTCGGAGCGGCTTGAAAACGGTATGGGGATGTGGCACAGCGGCAACTGCGGCGGACTGTAAATCCGCTCCCTCTGGGTTCCTTGGTTCGAGTCCAAGCATCCCCACCATGCCCGTGTAGCTCAGTAGGTAGAGCACTTCGTTGGTAACGAAGAGGTCACCGGTTCAAATCCGGTCGCGGGCTCCATTCAAGCACGGCGGTGTAGCTCAGTTGGTTAGAGCACGCGGTTCATACCCGCGGCGTCACTGGTTCGAATCCAGTCACCGCTACCAGAGCCCTCGCGGCGTCGCGCAAGCGGCGCCGCTGGACATATTAATAGGCAAAAGGGCCGTCAAGGCCTAAAGCTAGCATCCATGAGGAGGATGGCAAATGGCCAAGGAGAAGTTTGAGCGCACTAAGCCGCACGTGAACATCGGTACGATTGGTCACGTCGACCACGGCAAGACCACGCTGACGGCCGCTATCACCAAGGTCCTCTCTGAGACCGAGGGCTGCAAGGCCGACTTCACCGCCTTCGAGAACATCGACAAGGCCCCCGAGGAGCGCGAGCGCGGCATTACCATTTCCGTCGCTCACGTCGAGTACGAGACGGCTTCCCGTCACTACGCTCACGTCGACTGCCCGGGCCACGCTGACTACGTCAAGAACATGATTTCCGGCGCTGCTCAGATGGACGGTGCTATCCTGGTCATCGCCG
>UQSV01000095.1 GCA_900543875.1 uncultured Coriobacteriaceae bacterium
CTTCCCCCGCCGTGGCGGGCGCGGAGGCCGCGCCAAAGATGCGGTCCCAGCCCATCATGAGGTCGAAGTCGCCCTCGACGCTGTAGAGCCGCTGGGCCAGCGCCACGTCGCCACGAATCTCGCCGCGAGCGATGCGGCACCACACGTCCCACGGGGTGTCGATGACAGTCGTGGGCTTGCGGAAGCCATCGGTCAGCACCGTCGAGCCCCGCTCGCCCAGCACCATCTGGTAGCTCACGCCGCGATCGCGGTAGCGAATCTCTACCACGCGGTCTGCCCCGTCCCAGGTGGCGGGGTTGTAGAGCGCCGCCATCTGCCTCGTGAAGGCGAGCATCTCGTCGGTGCGCTCGCCGCGCTCGTCCACGCCCCAGCTGGCGTTGGCCATCTGCTCGAAGGCCTCGCGCGGGTAGAGCGGGCGCGCCAGCTCGGCACGCGTGGCACGCGTAATGCCGCCCGCGGCGTACTCGCGACCAGCGCGCTCGACCACTTCGAGGTAGGCATCGGTGCGCGCGGAGAGCTCGAGGATGGAGAAGAGCTCGCCCTGACCGCAGAAGATGGCGTCCCAGGCGCCGCGTCCCGGCCAGTGGTCGAGGGCGCGCTCCACCGCGTCATAGTTCTTCTCGGCAGTATAGAAACCGCAGGTAGAGATTGCGACGAAGCGCGTGCTCGCCATCTCGGGGTAGCGAAGGGGATGGGCGCCGCTGCCGGTGACGGCCGCGTCGTTGATCATGAACGGCAGGTTCATGGGCAGCTGGCGGTCGATCATGGTCTTGAGCGGCCCGGGCAGGTTGAAGTAGTACAGCGGGAAGCTCAGCACCACGAGGTCCGCCTCGCGCTCGAGCTCGATGACGCGGGCCATGTCGTCGTGGATGCAGCAGGTGCCGGGCGTAGCCTTCCAGCAGGCAAAGCACCCGCGGCATGGCTTGATGTCGAGCGAGCACAGGTCGAGGCGCTCGACCTCGGCCTCGCCAAGCCCGCGCACGAACGCGTCCGCGAGCCTGAGTGAGTTGCTCCGCCCGCCCTTGGGACTTGCGTTGATCAGCAGGACCTTCATCTGGTGCCCCTCCATCAGAGAACGGATGGTAGCTTCCAGTATCTCACGGCAACGCGTGCGGGGCGCGGTGGCGCGCTACTCGCCCACGACGCTCGCGAGCCACTCCCTGCCCTCGACGCCTCGCATGAGCGCGTCGCTCGCAGCCAGCTTCGTGACGCCGGGGGCCATCTGCAGTGACACGGTGCACTGCACGCCATAGGCATCCGAGCCCGTGAAGAACACGCGACCCGGCGCACCCTCGCGCAACAGCCCCTCCATCTTGCCCATAACGCCAAGGATGTCCGCCTCAACAACCGAGAGGTCCGCGTTGTGAGAAACCGCGAGCAAGACGGGGCAATAGCCCTCGCTGCCAGGCGTGAGCTTCGTGAGCGCCGTCTTGTTGAGCACAGAGTTGGGGATGATCTGCTCGTCACCCAGGCGGCTGCGCACGGTGGTGGCACGCCAGGTGACGTCGACGACCTCGCCCATGAAGCCGCCAACATCGACAAGGTCTCCGGGCTTCACCACGCGCCCCACCATGAGGCTGAGGCCCCCAATGAGGTTGGAGATCGTGTCCTGAAGACCCAGCGACAGGGCCAGGGACGTAATGCCCAGGGCCGTAACGAAAGCCGTGGGGGCGATGCCAAAGACGGGCTGCATCACGGCGAGGATTGCGAACGCCCACACCACGCCGCGCGCAATGTTGACGAAGATGCTCGCGCTGGGCACCTCGGTAGCGTCGAGCGCCTTGCCCACCGCCCGGCTCACGACACGCGAGATGCCCGCCGCGACGGCAACGGCCACGGCGAGCAGGACGACGCGGCGTAGGAGTTCGCCGGTGGTCAGGCCAAAGATGACCGCCTCCATGGCGCTACCCCTCGACCTTCACGATGGGCGCGAAGCCCTTCATGAGCTTCTTGACCTTGCCCGTGCGCGTGAAGCGCACCTCGATGACGTCACCGGTGGCGGAGAGCACCACGCCCGGGCCAAACGTCTTATGCGAGACGTGGTCGCCGGCAGCAAAGCCCTCGCTCGCCTTGGCGGCGTCGCGACGGATGCCGTGCGCCGGGTTGGAGGCAAACTCGTCCGCTGCGGCGGCAGCGGAGCGCGGGCGGCCCGAACCAAACGAGGCCGGCTCGGACGGGGCAGAGCCAAACGTGCGGGGGCCGCCGACGCCGCGGCCCAACGCAGACAGCGGCAGGCCCGAGCCCGTGGGCACGCCCGTGCCGCGCGAGGGGGCAGGCGAGCCAGACCTGAACGACACGCCGCCCCTGGCCTGGGCGTTTCCGCCCGCGGAGCGCGTGGCCGAGCCAAACACGGCGCCGCCGTAGGTGGCCGTGCCGCTGCCGTAGGTGCCGCGGCGGTCGCCGCGCTTCTCCCAGCCCACGCCCGAGAAGCCCTCGGAGCCCACGCCCACGAGCTGGATGTCTGCCTCGGGAATCTCGCGCAGGAAGCGACTGGGCGGGTTGGCCGTCGTGGAGCCGTAGGTGCGGCGCGTCGCGGCGTAGGTGAGGAACAGCTCGCGCTCGGCGCGCGTGATGGCAACGTAGGCGAGGCGGCGCTCCTCCTCGACGCCCGCGGGGTCGTCCTCATGGCCGGCGTGGGGGAAGATCCCCTCCTCCATGCCCGCGACGAACACCACGGGGAATTCCAGGCCCTTGGCCGAGTGCACGGTCATCATTGTGACGGCGCTGGTGGAGCCCGTGAGCGCGTCGAGGTCGCT
>UQSV01000096.1 GCA_900543875.1 uncultured Coriobacteriaceae bacterium
GTAAGGCGATGCCGACTGCTTACTGGGGGATCTCCTCCATCGTGAAGGCCTCGATCATGTCGCCTGCCCCATGAAACGGCGTTTCATGGGGACCCCGGACAGAATGTCCTTGGCGGAAATGAATTCCGCCTGCGGCAAGGTTTTGCTTGCAGCAAAACGCTTGGGACGCGTGGGGCGCGAGCCGCTTACGCGGCAGGAAGGCGACAAAAGGCCTGCGGTAAGGCGATGCCGACTGCTTACTGGGGGATCTCCTCCATCGTGAAGGCCTCGATGATGTCGCCTTCCTTGATGTCGTTGAACTTCTCGATGCTCAGGCCGCACTCGTAGCCCGCGACGACCTCCTTGACGGAGTCCTTGAAGCGCTGCAGCGAGGCGAGCACGCCCTCGTGGATGACGATGCCGTCGCGCACCAGACGCACCTGGCAGTCCTTGCGCTGGATCTTGCCGTCCTGCACGTAGCAGCCCGCGACGGTGCCGACGCCGGAGACCTTGTAGGTCTGGCGCACCTCGGCGTGGCCGAGCAGGGCCTCGCGGAACTTCGGGGCGAGCATGCCCTTCATGGCGGACTCGATCTCGTTGATGGCGTCGTAAATCACGCGGTACATGCGCATGTCGACGTTGGCGCGGGCGGCGCTCTCGCGGGCGGCGGCGTCCGGACGGACGTTGAAGCCCACGATAATGGCCTGCGACGTGGAGGCAAGCATGACGTCGGACTCGTTGATCGCGCCGACGCCGCCGTGGATCACGCGCACACGCACCTCGTCGTTCGAGAGCTTCTCGAGCGAGGACTTCACGGCCTCGACCGAGCCCTGGACATCGGCCTTGACGATCAGGTTCAGGTTTTTCATCTCACCGGCCTGAATCTGACTGAACAGATCCTCGAGCGAGACCTTCGTGACGGGCGCGTTGGCCTTGGCCTTCTCCTCGGCCTTGCGCTGCTCAACGAGCTCGCGGGCGAGCTTTTCGTCGGCGACGGCGTTGAACGTGGCGCCCGCGGAGGGAGCCTCGCTCAGACCCGTGATCTCCACGGGGACGGAGGGGCCGGCGGAGGTGATCTTCTGGCCCTTGTCGCTGAGCATCGCGCGGACGCGGCCGACGGCCGTACCGGCGATGATGATATCGCCCTGATGGAGCGTACCGTTCTGGACGAGCAGCGTCGCCACGGGGCCGCGGCCCTTGTCCAGCCGGGCCTCGATGACGGTGCCCTGCGCGGCGCGGTTGGGGTTGGCCTTCAGCTCCTCAACCTCGGCGGTCAGTGTGAGCATCTCGAGCAGGTTATCCACGCCCATGCCGGTCTTGGCCGAGATGGGGCAGACAATCGTCTCGCCGCCCCACTCCTCGCACACCAGCCCGTACTCGGTGAGCTGCTGCTTGACGCGGTCAGGGTTGGCCTCGGGCTTATCCATCTTGTTGATGGCCACGATGATGGGGATCTCGGCGGCCTTGGCGTGGTTGATGGACTCAATCGTCTGGGGCTTAATGCCGTCCTCGGCGGCGACGACCAGAATGGCGATATCCGTGACCATCGCGCCGCGGGCGCGCATGGACGTGAACGCCTCGTGGCCGGGGGTATCGAGGAAGGTGATGGGCTTGCCGTGGATCTGCACCTGATAGGCGCCGATGTGCTGGGTGATGCCGCCCGCCTCGCCGGAGGCGACGTGCGCGTGGCGGATATAGTCGAGCAGGCTGGTCTTGCCGTGGTCGACGTGGCCCATGACCACGACAACGGGCGCGCGGGGGACGAGATCCTCCTCGGCGTCCTTGTGGTCGTCGATCAGCTTCTCCTCGATGGTGACGACGACCTCCTTTTCGACCTTGCAGCCCATCTCCTCGGCGATGATGGCGGCGGTGTCGAAGTCGATCATCTGGCTCAGGGACGCCATGACGCCGTTTTTCATCAGGCACTTGACGACCTCCGCACCGGTCTTCTTCATGCGGCTGGCCAGCTCGCCCACGCTGATCTCATCCGGGATCTGCACGGTGACGGGCGTCTTCTTGATGATCTCAAGCCGCAGGCGGCGCATGCGGTCGGCCTCCTCCTGCTTGCGCTTGTTGCTGACGGGGCCGTTCTGGCGTTTCTTACTGTTGCGGAACTTCTCGCGGTTGCCCTGCTGCTGCTCGCGGCGGCTGCCGCCGCGGCCCTCCGCCATGTCCTGCAGCTTTTCGTCGTACTTATCCAGATTGACGTTGGTGGCCTTGCGGGTATCCACCACCTTGGTCTGGGGCACCCGGCTCATGGGCTTGGACGGGGTCTGGTTCTGCTGCGGCTTCCCTGCAGGCTGAGCCTGCTGGCGCTTGTCGCCCTTCTTCTCGGCGGTCGCAGGCTTCTCGGCCTGCTTCTTCTCCGCGGCCTTGGCGCCCTCGGCGAAGATCACCTGGATGCCGGAAACCTGATTGTGCTGCGTCAGATGCTCGAAGATCAGAGAGAGCTCTCTGTCGTCCAGCACCTGCATATGGTTTTTGGGCGTCTGCGCATACTTGGTCAGGATCTCCGTGATCACCTTCGTGGGAACCCCGAAATCCTTGGCCACTTCGTGTACCCTGTATTTGTTGACGATGCTACCCAAATATAGCCACCTCCTCAATGTGATACCAACGTGCTCACGCACGAAACTTACTTCTTATCGCCCCGGTCGGAGCCCTTCCCCTTCTTCACCGGGCGGCTGTCGGCCCAGCGCTGGGCGGGCTTTGCGCCCGGGTGGGGTCTGCCGCCGCGCC
>UQSV01000097.1 GCA_900543875.1 uncultured Coriobacteriaceae bacterium
AAGGGCGCGGGCGCGGTTCTCCGCCACGCAGGCAGGGTCGTCGCCGCAGCGGCTGCCGAGGTTCAGGCTCGCGTAGGGGGCCTTGGAGACGCCACCCGTGCGCTCGGTAAACGCGAATGTGACCCCGCCCGGGCGACTGGTGTCGCCGAGCAGGGTCACGCCGTTCGCTACGTATCTCGTGAGCGAGGGGGCCTGCATTACAGGCGGCCGCGCTTCAGGAAGTCGGGGATGTCGAACTCCTTGGAGCCCGTGGCGCTCACCGGCTGCTTGGGGGCAGCGGGCTCGGGAGCGGCCGGGGCGTGGAAGTCGCCCAGCAGCGAGGGCTGGGAGCTGGGCTCCTGGAAGCCCGTGGCGATAACGGTGATGCGCACCTGGTCGCCAAGGCTCTCGTCGACGGTCGTGCCAAAGATGATGTTGGCCTCGGGGTCAACGTTGGAGGCAACGAGGTCGGCGGCGTCGGAGATCTCGGTGATGCCGAGGTCCTTGTTGCCGGCGATGGAGAGCAGCACGCGGGTTGCGCCGTCGACGGAGCTCTCGAGCAGGCGGCTCGAGATGGCCTCCTGGGCAGCGTCGGTGGCGCGGTTGTCGCCAGAGGCGATGCCGATGCCCATCATGGCCGTGCCGGAGCCGCGCATGATCGTGCAGACGTCGGCGAAGTCGAGGTTGATGAGGCCCGGGACGGTGATGAGGTCGGTGATGCCCTGGGTGCCCTGGCACAGCACGTCGTCGGCCATGCGGAAGGCCTCGAGCATGGTGGTCTTCTTCTCGGCGATGTCGAGCAGGCGGTCATTGGGAATCACGATGATCGTGTCGACGTTGGCCGAGAGGTTCTCGACGCCGGACAGCGCGCTCTGGGTGCGCTTGCGGCCCTCGAACGTAAACGGCTTGGTGACGACGGCGACGGTCAGGGCGCCCACGTCGTTCTTGGCGATGTCGGCCACGATCGGGGCGGCGCCGGTGCCGGTGCCGCCACCCTCACCCGCGGTGATAAAGACCATGTCGGCGCCGGCGAGGGCGGCCTTGATCTCGTCACGGCTCTCCTCGGCGGACTCGGCGCCCACCTCGGGGTTGGCCCCGGCACCAAGGCCCTTGGTGACGTCAGTGCCGATGTGGACCTTGACGTCGGCGTCGGAGTTGGCGAGCGCCTGGGCGTCCGTGTTGATGGCGACGAACTCGACGCCGCGAATGCCCTCCTCGATCATGCGGTTGACGGCGTTGGTGCCGCCGCCGCCAACGCCCACGACCTTGATGACGGCCAGGTAGTTGCTGAGGGTGTCGCTTGCGCTCATGGGTCCTCCTTGCGTGCGGGTCTTGCGTGCAGGTGTCGTTGCTGGGGCGGTTGCGCCCGAGGTCTTGCTGTTTTTAGCCATAGTCTCAAACTCTCAAGCTCAGGTTTAGCTCTACCTAAGAACTAAAGCGGCACATACTTGCACATGCCGCGCGGGTACGTCAAGAAAAAATGGGGGTACTTTCACGCGAAATGCGCAATTATTGCCCGCCACTGGTGCTATCGGAGGCATCGGAGGAGTAATCCGCGGAGCCAGACGCATCGTTGCCGCTGCCATCGCCGCCGTCTCCCCCGCCGTCGCCGCCGTCCGTGCTCGAGGCGTCGCCGCCGGCGGCGTCAGCGGTCTGCGCGGTAGCCGCGGCGGAGTTGTCGGCCACGACCTTGGCCGCCCCTCCCAGCGTGGTGCCGTCCGCCACCTTGCGGTAGCTGGGCTTGCTTGGCACGCGCACGTTGATGTAGGTGAGCTGCTCGCCGTACTGGCCCATGATGGTCGAGAGCGCCTGGGCCTTGGCCGAGACGTCGTTGGGGGCGCCCAGAGAGATCTCGAGGCCGCTCTTGAGCACCATCGAGATAGAGCCCGCGCTCGAGGCGTAGTAGACCTGCGCCTCCCCAGAGAGGGAGTCGGGCAGCTCGTCTTGGTACTGCAGCACATCGAGGATGACCTCGTCGGTCGCGGGCGAACCCTGCGCGGGGTCGACCGTGGCGGGGACGCTCGCGATGAGCAGGCACCCCAGTTCGTCTGCCTTGGCGAGGGCCGCCGAGGTGACGTCGGTGTTGGCGTCGGAGGCAAGCGACAGCGGCTCGATCCAGGCGCCGTCGTCGCCCAGGGCCCACACGCTCGTGCCTGAGCCGATGACCACGACGGCGCTCACGGTACGCTCCTCGACCGAGACGCCCAGGGTGTCGGGGAACTCGCGGGTGATGTTGACCCCCTTGACCCAGGGGTTCTTGCGCACGTTATCGCTGATCTGGGCCACGTCGACGTTGAGCAGGGTGGTTCCCTTGTCGACGGCGGCGAGCTTGGCAAGGGCGTCCGCGCTCACGTGCTCGCTCGCCTGCGCGTCGATGCCGGTGATGACGAAGACCGGCATGTGCGACAGCACGAGAAACGCCACGACCATGACGGCCGCCACCGCGGCAACGATGGCCGCGATGATGCCGGCGCGACGGGTCGAGGGCGAGGGCGTGGGGCGGTTGGGGCGAGGGCCCGAGGGCTTGCCGGAACGAGGGGGACGACCCCCGTTGCCGCTTCCGCTGCCGCCGCCAGAGCCGCCCACAAGGGGCATCTTGAGCTGCGGCGCGCTGGAGCGACCGCCATGCTCGAGCTTGAGGTTGAGGCCGCCGGCCGGACGGGCCGCGGGGCGCGCGGAAGGGCGGGACGACGGGCGGGTCGA
>UQSV01000098.1 GCA_900543875.1 uncultured Coriobacteriaceae bacterium
CCGGTGGCCGTCTGGGGCACGAACGCCTCCTTGACGGCGCGCACGAGCGCCGTGGACGCGCCCTTCTCAACCTCTATGGCAATGCGGACGCACGAGCGGCGCGCGACCGAGGAGGCGCGCACGCCATCGACGACCTGGCGCGCGGCATCGAAGGGGATGTCTCTCACGGATGCCATGGCCACCCCTTTCCCTAGGCGGACTTGGTGCGGTGGGCGTAGACGGACTGGACGATGCCAACGCTCGCGATCTGCACGACCATCGAGGTGGCGCCGTAGGAGATGAACGGCAGGGGGATGCCCGTGATGGGCATGATGCCGATGCACATGCCGACGTTCTGCAGTAGCTGGTAGCTCCACATGGCCACGACGCCAGCGAGCACGAGCTTGGCAAAGGGGGCCTCGATCTTCATGGCAAGGCGCAGGGCGGAGAAGATGAGCCAGGCGTAGAGGGCGAAGAGCAGCATCGCGCCCGCAAAGCCAAACTCCTCGGCAAGGCGGGCGAAGATGAAGTCGGTGTGGTTCTCGGGCAGAAAGCCGCCGGCAGACTGGGTGGCGGCACCTATGCCCTTGCCAAAGAGACCGCCGGAGCCCACCGCGATCTTTGCCTGCTGCAGGTTGTAGCCCGCGCTGGTGTTCTCGAGGCTTGAGTCGGCAAAGACCAGAAGACGGTTGAGCTGGTACTGCTTGAGCGGGAACTGGTAGTTGATTGAGAAGTAGACGATGAGGGCGCACCCCACGATGAGCATCGCGATGGTAATGAGCACCCAGTCCCTGCGCGCGCCCGCGCAGATGATGATAGCCGCGCCCGTGACGAGAAGGATGAGGCCAGTGCCGAGGTCTGGCTGCAGCATGATGGCCGCGAAGGGCACAAGCAGCGTAGCGCAGAGCTTGACGTAGTCGCGCAGCTCCTTGATGCGGCCGTTGTACTGGGCGCACAGTGACGCCATGAGGAAGATCGTGACGAGCTTGCCAATCTCCGAGGGCTGGAAGCGCAGGGGGCCAAGCTTGACCCAACCCGTCATGCCGTTGGCCGCGCTCGCAAGCCCCGGTATGCGCGGAGACACCATGAGCAGCACGTCGATGACGAGCAGCCACGTTGACATGTTGGAGAGAGAGCGGTAGTCCCAGTGCCAGATGACGCTAGCCACGGCAAGTCCCAGCACGGCTCCCACCGCCTGCCTCGTGATGGAGGCGTTGGCGTTGGAGAGCGACGCGCTCCACACCACGACGAGGCCGTAGGCGATGAGCAGAAGGGCCGGGATGAGGTTGGCCCAGTAGATGTCCGAGACCCAGCCTCCCCTGCCGGAGACCCTCACGCTCGCGTGCCCCGGGCGCTTGCCGGCGTCGCCGCCAAAGAGCGACGAGACCACGCTGCCAAAGCCAACGCCACCTGCCGAGTTCTGTGCCATGTCGCCTCCCTACCTCGAATTGTCCTGGACCTCTGCCGTCTGCGTGTCGGGCTCGTTGTAGATCGCGCCAAGGATGTCGCGCGCCACGTACAGGGCGCACGAGCCTCCGTAGCCGCCCTTCTCAACCGCGACCGCAACGACGTACTTGGGGTTGTCTTCGGGCGCGTAGCAGCAAAACCAGCTCGTGGGGTACTCGCCGTGCTCGCCCGAGCCGGTCTTTCCGGCCACGCGCTCGGTCATGTTGGTGAAGTGCGAGGCCTGCGACTCGCTCTCCTCGTACACCACGCCGTCGAGGCCCGAGATGACGAGGTCGAAGTTGGCGCTGCTCTCATCGGGCGTGAGCGAGACGGACGGCTCGAAGTCGCGGGCGGTGCCGTTGTCGCCGCGCCCCAAGACGCTCTTGAGGATGTGGGGCTTGTAGATGGTGCCGCGGTTGGCGATACCCATGTAGACGCAGGCCATCTGCAGCGGCGTCACGGCGATGTCGCCCTGGCCGATCGCGATGTTGGTGTAGTCGCCGCCGTTCCACTTGCGGTCCTCGTCGGACCAGTTGGAGAAGTAGTTCCACTTCCACTCAGCGTCGGGCACGCGACCATCGCCCTCGCTGGGCAAATCGACGCCAGTCTTGGAGCCGAGGCCCCACTTGCGGAAGGTCTTCTGCATGCCGTCGGGGGTGCTCGAGTTATAGAAGCCCTTGGCGACCTCGTAGAAGACGACGTCGCAGGAGTTCACGATGCCGCCGCGCAAGTTGAGGTAGCCGTGGCCCTTGGTGTCCCAGCAGTACTTGCCATCGGCCTGGCCAAAGCCCGTCCACCAGCCCGTGCAGTCGTAGGTCGAGTCGGCCGTCGCGATGCCGTAGTCGAGGGCAGCAAAGGTCGTGAGCGGCTTGATCGTCGAGGCGGCGACAAACTGGCCAGAGACGGCTTTGTTCATGAGGGGATTGCCCGCGTTGTCAGCGGACAGCGCGTCCCAGTCGTCCTGCGAGATGCCGCCCACGAAGGCTTCGGGGCGGAAGGTGGGGGCGCTCGCCATGGCGAGGATGTCGCCGTTCGTGGCGTCGAGCACCACCGCGGCGCCCGAGTTGCACTCCTTGACGCCGCCGTCCTGGCGCTTCTTGATCTGCTTGGCGAGGGCCTCCTCGGCGGCCTTCTGAATGTCGAGGTCGATGGTGAGCATGACGTCGGAGCCGCTCTCGGCGGGCACGCTCGTGGAGTAGT
>UQSV01000099.1 GCA_900543875.1 uncultured Coriobacteriaceae bacterium
CCGAAACGCTCGCCTCGGCGGACTTCGTGCGCCTGCACGCCGTCCTCGCGGCCGTCGGCGCCATGCCGGCCGACCTGCCCACACGCTTCTCGGCAGGGGAGGGCAGATGAGCCACGCCGCCACTCTCATGACCGATGCCCTCACCCTCGAGGACGGTGAGCTGTTCCACACCAAGAAGGGCAAGGCACGCCCCCGCCCCGCATCGCTGGCGCCGCTCGCCGACACGCACGGCCACCTCACGGTGCTGCGCTCGCACGACCCGGCGCTCGCCATCGCGCGCGCTGCGCTCGCGGGCGTGCGCCTGCTCGTGGTGCCCATCGACCCCGTGGGCGATTGCGGCTACTCCCGCGAGGAGCCGGGCCCCGTGCACTCTGCGGCAGACCTCATCGCCTTCCTCGACGAGGCGTGGGCGCTGGCCGAGGAGCTCATGGGCGAGTTTGCCGAGCAAGGCCTCGTGCCGCCTGCCTTCCCCGGCTATGACCTGCTGCCCGGTGCCACCGAGCGGCTGCCGCTTGACCTGCGCTTCGTTGCGGGCGTGCACCCCTATGGCGCGCCCGTCTTCGATGACGCGTGCGAGGCGCGTATGCGCGAGCTGCTGCGCGGCGAGCGCTGCGTGGGCGTGGGCGAGATCGGCCTTGACTATGGCCCCTACAGCGACGTGGACCCGGCCGTCCAGCTCGAGGTGTTCGAGCGCCAGCTGCTCATGGCCCACGAGCTGGACCTGCCGGTCGAGCTGCACGTGCGCGACGCCGCCGACGACGCTGCGGCCACGGCCCATGCCCAGGCGGCAGACCTCCTGCGCCGCGTGGGCGTGCCCCGCGCGGGCTGCGACCTGCACTGCTTCACGTCTGGCCCCGAGGTGCTCGCCCCCTTTGCCGAGCTTGGCTGTCACGTGGCCTTTGGCGGCGCCGCGACCTTCAACAAGAGCGAAGACATCCGCGACGCTGCGGCCGCCTGCCCCGCCCACCTCGTCATTACCGAGACGGATAGCCCCTACATGGCGCCCATGCCCCTGCGCGGCGAGGAGTGCGAGCCTGCCATGGTGGCCTTCACGGCCGCCTGCGTGGCCCAGGCGCGCGCCGACGCCGGCGTGGCCACGCCGGCCGAGACCTACCGCGCCCTGTGGCGCAATGCGTGTAACCTGTTTGGTCTGTAAGCAAGACCACCGAGGGCAACTGGGGACAGCGTCTCTGGCTGTGCCTTGGAACCGAAGAGATGATGGCCGGCCGCCCTGGCGTCGCCGGCCCACAAACGATGGGAGCAACAACCATGAGCGAGAACCTACGCGTCGCCATCCTATTCGGCGGTACCTCGAGCGAGCACGACATCTCCCTGCGCTCGGCCACCAACGTCCTGGCCGAGCTCGCGGGCTGCGGCTATGACCTGCACCTCATTGGCATCACGCGCGAGGGCCAGTGGCTCAACTACACCGGCAACGTCGCCGACGTCTGCGAGGGCGACGCCTGGGCCTCCCACGACGTCTGCCCCGTCGTCGTGGTGCCGGGCGGCGGCCTGTGCCGCCACGAGGCCGACGGCTCGCTCACCCGCCTGGAGCTCGACGTGGCCCTGCCGGTGCTGCACGGCCAGGGCGGCGAGGACGGCATCACCCAGGCCCTGCTCGAGAGCGCCGGCGTGCCCTACGTGGGCTGCGGCGTGCTGTCGAGCGCCGTGTGCATGGACAAGGACGTGTCGCACCGCCTGGCGGCCGCATCGGGCATCCGCGTGCCCAAGTGCGAGGTGCTCTATCGCGGCTCCACGCAGGCAGACGTCGACGCGGCCGTTGCGGCCTGCGGTGGCTACCCCGTCTTTGTGAAGCCCGCGCGCGGTGGCTCGTCCTACGGTGTCTCGAAGGTGTCCGACGCCTCCGAGCTCGCGGCCGCCCTCGACCTCGCGTTCTCGCTCGACCCCAAGGTGTCGGTCGAGGAGGCCATCGTGGGCACCGAGGTGGGCTGCGCCATCACCGGCGACGCCGCGGGTGAGCTCGAGATGGGCGTCGTCGACGAGACGGTCGTGACCGACGGCGGCTTCTTCCACATCCACCAGGACCAGACGGCCGGCGCCTCCGCGAGCTCGATGAACTCGTCGCTGCGCTGCCCGGCCCAGATCTCCGACGAGCAGATGGCCCTCGTGCGCAAGACCGGCTTCGCGGTCTACCGCGCCCTGTGCTGCTCGGGCTTCGCGCGCGTCGACCTGTTCGTGACGCCCGCCGGCGAGGTCGTGCTCAACGAGGTCAACACCATCCCGGGCCTCACGCGCTACTCGCGCTTCCCCGAGATGATGAAGGCGTCGGGCAAGAAGCTCGCCGACGTCCTCGAGGGCCTCGTCGAGGCCGCCGCTTCCCAGACTCGCTAGCCTGCGCTGCTGGGACGATAAAGCCCGGAGCAATTTCGTCCCACTTTTCCTGCGGTTTGGGACAATAAGGCTCCGGGCGGTATTGTCCCAGGCACCAGGGTGGCCTCGCGCTGCTACAATCCAAGCAACCGAGCGAATCCCCTCTGCGCCCCGCGTGGCGTAGGGGGGATTTTTTGTTGAGCTGGAGCCGGAAAAACCAGGTCGAGGCGCG
>UQSV01000100.1 GCA_900543875.1 uncultured Coriobacteriaceae bacterium
ATTTTCCCTTGAGGGGGATTCGAATGTCTCGATCTGTAACAGATAGACCGGAAAAATGGGTTCTAACTGTTACAGATCGAGACGTTTTGGGACCGCGGCTGAGCCATTGCGGCAAAACAACCACAAAGGGACGTGAACCTTTGTGGTGGTTTAGGGCTCCCAGGGGCAGGGGGCTTCGATGTGGATGTGCTCGCCGGTTACGGGATGCGTGAAGGATACGCTGTGGGCGTGGAGCATCAATCCACAGGGACGCGGCGTGCCGTACAGGTCGTCGCCCACCAGGGGATGACGCTCGCTCGCCAGATGCACACGGATTTGGTGCTTGCGGCCGGTGAGCAGCTCGACATCGATATACGAGCGCGTGGGCAGGCCACGACGGCTCTTAAGGCGCTTGAGCACCTTCACGCGCGTTTGAGACGGCTTGCCGCTGGCGCCGACGCGCATCTTGCGGCTGTCGTGACGGTCGCGGGCGATGGGCTTGTCGATGAGCTTTTCGTTCCAGTCGATCTTGCCCTCGGCGAGCGCCAGGTAATGCTTTTCGAAAGCGTGGTCGATGACCATCTGGTCAAAGGCGGGCTGCGTCTGCTTGTCGAGCGAGAACAGCACCACGCCGGTGGTGTCGCGGTCTAGGCGGTTGAGCGGCTGCATGTCAGTCGCGGCAAAGCCGTCGCCCATCGCCAGCAGCAAGTCGCTGGCGTAGTCGGTAAGCGTGCGCTCACCGGTGCCGTCGCCGTGGACGATCATGCCGGCGGGCTTGTCGATGGCCATGAGCCAGGCGTCGCAGTAGAGGACTTGAGGTTCTTCGTTCACGTGTAAGCCTTTCGGTTAGCTAATTCCCACAAACATGCAGCCCGAGGTGGCGCCGCGCAGGCGGGCAGCGGGCTTGCGGCCGGCCTGCGCTGCTTCGACGGCACGACGGACGCGGGCGACGGCACGGCCCACCTCATCCGTCTCGAGCAACGTTCCGTCCACCATGAGACGACGCACGCCGGCATCGAGCAACTGCGGAACCTGCGGCGTGAGGTCGATGGGGTAGGCATCGTACAGGCGAGAGCGGCCGTGGATGTCGGTGCGGACGGGCATGACCTTTCCGTCGATATTCTTGAGCGAGAGCTTGCGGGCACGCAGGCGGCAGTTGGCACAATCGTGGATGCAGCCGTTGGCAACCTGCAGAATGCAATGCTCGCTTGTCATGACGCGCGGGCGGCCGAACACGGTGATGCCCAGGGCTGCGGGCGCGGAGGTGCCAAGCGAGATAATCTCGTCGAGCGTGATCTCGGGCGAGAGCCAAAACGCGCCGGCACCGCGCTCGGCGAGCGCCTCCATGCAGGGCGTATTGTGCACGGGCAGGCAAGAGCGGACCTCCGCCGTGGCACCAACCTGGGCGGCAAGGGCAAGCTCTGAGATGTTGCCAATAGCGACCGTGGCGCCGGCAACAACCCACGGGTCAATGCGCGCGTGGTCGACGGCGCGGCAGACCTCGTCGAGTATGGGTACGATGTCCTGCTCAAATGCATCGGTGGGGGAGAGCCCGGCCGCGTCGAGTACGTCGGTGGTCATGTAGATGCGCGTTGCGCCCTCCGCGCGGGCTGCCTCGGCGGCCTCGAGAGAGGTGACGGTGACGCAGACCTGCGGCTCATCGCGGTAATGCTCGGGCGCGGGACGGGAATCACTGGTTACAATCACCGGCAACTCGAGCGTCTTCGCACGCTCGTCATACGGTGCCAGAATGGCCTCCTCCAGCGCCTTGCAGGCGGCGGTGCGCACCTTGTGCACAGCGGAGAAGCTCATGCCGCAGCCCTCATCGAGTGCCACATCAAAGCTCGCGGCCTCAAAGGGCGAGGAGCCCATGCGGCCCACATGCTCTACCAGATCGGACGCCTCGACCGCGCGGGTCTTGGCGGCCTCGACGGTAAAGCCCGTGGCCGTGGCCGTAAGCGATGGGGCGTCGCAGCAGGTGAGCGTGACGACAAACGGTTCGCCCAAACGCGCCACAACGGTTACATCAACGGCACGGCGGCGCAGCACGTCGCGCTTGAGCGCGGCGCCGGCGGCGTCGATGGCGCGCTGGCTGCGGATGACGCGCACGCGGCAGCCCTCGGGCATGCTGCGGGGCACGCGGCACTCGATGATGTCACCGGCGGCGGCATCATCGGCGGCGATGGTGGTCAGGAATTGGTCAAACTCGTCGTCGTGGCGAAGTTCCAGCAAGTCGCCCTTGCCCACGGGTTCAAACAGCTCAATGCGGGCGATGGCAGCGCGGCGACGACGGTCGTCGGGTTTGAGCCCGCGTACGTCGCGGTTGGCCAGGCGGCTGCCCAGCACCGTGCCCACAATCTGGCCGCGGTTGTTGGAGCGCTCGTAACTCATCATCTCGTCACCCGAGGTAC
>UQSV01000101.1 GCA_900543875.1 uncultured Coriobacteriaceae bacterium
GGGGTCGGCGGGGTCGACCTCGACCTGGGTGAGGACGGTGGCAACACCCTTCTCGATGCCGCGACGCTCCATCTCCTCGCGCAGGGCGTTCTGCAGGTCATAGCCAATGTAGCCCTGGCTCATGGCGCCGCAGACGGACAGCGGGCAGGGGATGTACTTCTCAGGGTCGGAACGCGTAAGCTCGGTCATCGCGTTGGCAATCATGCCAACCTGCGGGCCGTTGCCGTGCACGACGACAACCTCGTTGCCCTGCTCGATGAGGTCGACGATGGCCTTGCTGGTCACCTGAACGGCCTGCATCTGCTCGGGAAGGTTCTTGCCAAGGGCGTTGCCGCCGAGGGCAACGACGATGCGCTTGGACATAGGGGGCTCCATTCATACAAAAACGGTAAGCACCATGGTTCCCAGACGGACGCCCCTTCTTAGGGGGGGGGATGTCCGGGGCGTCCGTCTGGGTTCCAACTGACGCCGGCCCCAAGGCGGGGCCGGCTTAGGGGGTGTATCAGGCCTCGAGTCGGCTAAGCCGACGCGGGGGCATTAGGCCTGATACCAGCGGGGGGTGCCGGCGGCCTCGAGCGCCTTAAGCGTGGCGACGGGGTCGGCAACCTTCTGGAGGAACATCATGGCAGCGATGGCGTAGGGCTTGTAGGAAGCCTCCTTGTACATGCCGTCGCGGTGCATATCGAAGACGTCGGCCATGACCTCACCGTGCTCGCAGGAGACACCGGAGATGTCGGCGGGCAGCGGGTGCATGAAGATGGTGTCCTGGCCGTTGGCCGTCTTGGCCATGAGGTCGGTCGTGGAGCACCAATCCTGGTGCGTGGCGTTCTGGGCGAGAAGCTCCTTCTCGAGCGCGGCGATGCCGGCATCGTCACCCTCGGCGTAGAGGTTGGTGCGCTTCTCCATGGCGGCGTAGGGAGCCCAGGACTTCGGGATCACGATGTCGGCACCCTCGAAGGCCTCGGCCATCGTGTTGACCTGCTTGAACGTGGTGCCGTTCTCAGCGGCGTAGCCCTTGGCGCGCTCGACGACCTCGGGCATGAGGTCGTAGCCCTCGGGGTGAGCCAGGGTGACGTCCATGCCAAAGCGCGGGAGCAGCGAGATCAGCGACTGCGGGCAGGACAGCGGCTTGCCGTAGGAGGGCGAGTAGGCCCAGGTCACGGCAACCTTCTTGCCCTTGAGGTTCTCGAGGCCGCCAAACTCCTTGATGAGGTAGAGCATGTCGGCGGAGGACTGCGTCGGGTGATCGGAGTCGGACTGCAGCGAGATCAGGGTCGGACGGTGGTCGAGAACGCCGTCGGCGTAGGCCTGCTGGACGGACTCGGAGACCTCGGCCATGTAGGCGTCACCCTTGCCGATGTACATGTCGTCGCGGATGCCGATGACGTCAGCCATGAAGGAGATCATCGTGGCGGTCTCGCGGACGGTCTCGCCGTGGGCGATCTGGGACTTCTTCTCGTCGAGGTCCTGCAGCTCGAGGCCGAGCAGGTTGGAGGCCTTGGAGAAGGAGAAGCGGGTGCGGGTGGAGTTGTCGCGGAACAGCGAAACGGCCAGGCCCGAGTCGAAGATCTTGGACGAGATGTTGCGCTCGCGCAGGTCGCGAAGGGCGGCGGCGGTGACGTAGAGGGCCTTCAGCTCGTCGGTGGTCTTGTCCCAGGTGTGCAGGAAGTCGTTGTTGTACATGCCCTTGAAGTCGAGGCCGGAAAGCTCGTCAAGGTAGCTCTGGAAGTCGCTCATTGGGTTTCCTCTCCCCTATTGGATGGATTGCGGCCAAGGCCGCGGTACGCCGGCGCCCCAATCCCCGATCGGGGCGCCGGATTGGTTCTAGGCTAGTGCGAATGGAGCCAGACGGTGACTACTTGATGTCGTTGTCGGTGAGCTCGGCGCGGTAGGTCGTGGCGTTGCCGTCAGCCTGCGAGGGATCGTAGAGGTTGAGAGCGGCGACATAGAGGGCGGCGCAGGTGGGAAGGTCCTGCTTGTAGGTGACCTCGTTGGGGGCGTGGGCCTGGGACTCGGCGCCGGGGCCAAAGCCAACGCAGGGGATGCCGTAGCGGCCCTGGATGGAGACGCAGTTCGTGGAGAAGGTCCACTTGTCGCACAGCGGACGGCCGGCGCGCTTGTCCATGGACTTCTCGCAGCCAATGCGCTCGTCGCCGAAGAGAGCCTTGTGGGCGTCAACGAGGGCCTTGACGTGCGGAGCGCTCTCCTTGTTGATCCACGTCGGGAAGTAGGCCTCGGTCTCGTAGACCTCGCCGGTCCAGGACGGACGGTCGTACATGTACATGG
>UQSV01000102.1 GCA_900543875.1 uncultured Coriobacteriaceae bacterium
AACGTTGGCGCCAGCAGCACGGCACGCCCGTGGCGGGCAATAAGGTCGGCAAGCAACGCCGACTCGGCATCGCTCAAATCCGTGCCGGCATTGGTGGTATAGATTCGAACAGGCATGGTCCTCCGCTCAAACTGTTCGCAATAATCAATGTATCCATCCTACCCGCCCAAGCGGACAGATTTGCCCCACGCCAACAGATTTGATCCCCTGGGGACGGAGGAAAACGGATCATCGAGGGGGTCAGTCTAACCCGGTGATCCGTTTTCCTCCGTCCCCAGGGGATCAAAAAACCGCCCCCGGAGGGACGGCTCTTCGTAATTCAATGTTGTCGCTGGCCTACTCGCCATCCTCCAGTTTAATGAGGATCTTGCGGTAGCCACCGTACTCGCCGTTGAGCGCCTTGGATACACGGCTCACCGTGGTGGACGAAGCGCCGGTACGCGCCTGAACCTCGACATAGGGCTCGCCCTCGGCAGGCGAGACGTCGACGCAGCGCAAAAGGCCGGCGTCCCTGCCGCCATAGGCGAAGTGTCCCTCGCCGGCGACGGGCGTCTCGCCAAAGAGCGTCTCGGCGATGCGCCCGGTCATCGCGGGCGACAGGCCGCCGCCTTTCTTGACCGTGGCGTTGAGGCACAGGATGACGCACTCCTTGGCCCTCGTGAGCGCCACGTAGAGCAGCCGTCCGTCCTCGCAGGCCTCGTCGACGCGGCGCTGCTCCTCCATGAGCACGCGCCAGTCGAGGGGCGTCACGCAGTCTGCCTCGTCTGCCGGGGCGTCCTCGCCAAGGTCGGGCGCCTTGAAGCCCGCAGGCGCAAGCGTGAGCAGCTCGCGGTCGCCGGCACGGCGCGCCAGCAGGCGCGGGGCGGCGGGCGTGCGGTCAGATCCCGCGCAGCCCACCACGGCCACGACGTCGAACTCGAGGCCCTTGGAGGCATGCGCCGTCATGAGGCTCACGGCGTTGAGGCCCTCGCCGGAGAGCGACGCGGGCCCCTCCTTGACCACGTCGAGCCAGCGGCTGAACTCCTCGCTCGCGCGAATGGCGTCGAGGCCGCCCTCCTCGGCGAGCTCGCGAATGTGGCGGATGGCCGTGAGCACGTTCGCCGCCACGGCGCGCCCGGCCACGCCGCGGCGCTCGAGGCGGTCGAGCCAGCCGGACTCGCGCACGCACATGAGGACGACGTCCGCGACGGGCAGCTGGCCCACGCGCTCCCAGGCGCGACCCAGCACCTCGCGGGCGCGGACGAGGCGCTCGGAGGGCGCGACGTCGCCAAAGTCGGGGGCGCCGGGACGGGCGCCCACGTTGATGCGACGCTTGGCCGGGGCGTCGAGGACGTCCTGCGGGCGGGTGGCGAGCATGAGTAAGTCGTTGCCGTCGAGGGCGAACATGTCGCTCTCGAGCACGGCGAACAGGCCGCTCTTGGTGTCCTGGGGGCTCGCGAGCGTGCGCAGCAGCGCCTCGACGACGCGCACCTCGGCGGCCGAGGCGAAGGTCGAGCCGCCCACCACGACGCTCTCGAGCCCCACGGCGCGCAGCGCGTCGATGTAGACGGGCGCCTGGGCGAGGCTGCGCATGAGCACGGCCATCTGGCGCGGCTCGACGCCCTCCTCGTGGATGGTGGCGAGGCGGTCCGCGAGCTGCTCGGCGGCAACGCGGGTGCGCTCGGCGGCGGGCACCACGCTGCGGCCCTCGCGAAACGAGCGCGTGAGCTCGACGACCACACGCGGGCACGCGGCGACGGGAAAGTCGCTCTCGCGGTTGTCGCGGGGTTTGAGGTCCATGAACGACGGCACGATGCCGGTGTCGCCGCAGGTGCGCTTGACGAAGCGCAGGATGGCGTCGTCGCTCCTGAAGTTGTAGGCGAGCCGGACCGTGCCAGCCTCCCCCACCTCGCGGCCGCGGTCCTCGAAGACGCTCACGTCGGCGCCGCGGAAGCCATAGATCGCCTGCTGGGCGTCGCCCACCGTGGTGAGGTGGCAGGCACCCTCGCCCGACAGGCCCTTGACCATACTAACCTGCTGCGCGTTGGTGTCCTGGAACTCGTCGACCATCACGAGGCGAAAGCGGTGCGCGTACTCCTCGGCGATGGCGGGGTGGTCGCGGAAGGCGCGGGCGGTGAGCTGGAGCAGGTCGTCGTTGTCGAGCACGCCGGCCTCGCGCTTTGCCGCGTCGTAGTGGGCCTGGACGCAGCGGGCGAGCGCCATGAGCGGCCCCTGCAGCGGCACCGCGCGGCCCAGCGCCACCTCGGCGCGGGCGGCGTCGAGCGCGGCGC
>UQSV01000103.1 GCA_900543875.1 uncultured Coriobacteriaceae bacterium
GGGGGCCGGTGGCGCGGCAAGTGCCGCCGCCGCGAGCGCTGCCGCCAAGCCCGCCGCGCCCTCTGCCAAGACGGGCGAGGGCGCCCCCTCGATGGCCACGATGCTCGTTGCCTGGATTTGCCTATGGGTGGCCACCGGCGTCGACGGCACCGTGGGGCCGGTCGTGACGCTGGCGGTCTGCGCGCTGCTGCCGCTTGCCCAGGTGCGCCGGCGCCTGTGCGCCTATGACCGCATCTCGCTTGGCCTTGTGGGTGGCTTTGCGGCGTTGATGCTGCTCACGGGGCTGGTGGGGCCGCTCTACGTGGCGAGCTATGCGGCCTTTGGCGCCCTGTGGCTCGTCTCGTGCGCCACGCCTGAGCCGCTGTGCGCCGCTTACGTCAAGTACGGCTACGGTGGGGACGACGCGCTTGCCAACCCCATCTTCATGCGGGCCAACCGCATCCTCGCCATGGCCTGGGGCGTGCTCTACCTCCTCATCGCTCTCTGGACGGCCCTTCTTGGCGGCATGGTCGCGGGGTGGGTGCTGCCCGTGGTCAACAACGTGGCAACCGCGCTCATGGGCGTGTTCACCGTGTGGTTCGAGCGCCGCTACCCCGCTTGGGTGGCGTCGGGCAAGGGGCTGCGCGAGCTGTTCTTTGGTTAGGGGAGCATGGGTGCCGGCTGCGCCGGGGCGGGTCCGTTCGTCCCTGGCGAGTGTCGCCACCCTCGCTCATTCGACTTTGAGGAGAGTCACATGGGATTTCTCGACAACATCCAGTCATCGCTTAACCGTGGCGTTGCGGCCACGAGCCGCGCCACCTCGACGGTAAAGCTCAAGGCGCAGATGGCAGACGCCCTGCACCGCCGCCAGCAGCTGGCCGCCCAGCTGGGCGCGAGCCTCTACGAGGCCACGAGGGACAACCCCGAGCTTCGCGCTGGTCGTGAGGCGCTCTATGACGGCATCGCTGCGTGTGACGAGGAGCGCGCCCACTACCAGGAGCAGATCGACGCGCTCGAGGCCGAGTCTGCCGATGCCGCGCAGGCGGCCGTCACCTACACCTGCCCCTTCTGCGGTGCCCGCGTTGGCAACGACGACCTGTTCTGCAGCGGCTGCGGCAAGCCGATCGCCGAGGTCAAGGCCGAGCTCTATGCACGCCAGCAGGCCCAGGCGCCCCGTCCCCCGCAGGAGGCGGACGAGCAGTAGGGAGGGGGGCGAGACGGGCGCCCGCCTTGCCTTTGCATCCAAGCAAGAGAGAGGGCGGGCCGGGCAACGTGATGCTGCCCGGCCCGCCCTTCTCGTGAGCTGCCTGATGCGTGGTGCCCCGCAACGGGGCTTGCGAGCGGGACGAAAGACACGTCCTCCTGTCGCACCTACTTGAACGTGAGCGTGTAGGTGTCGTCGAGGATCGAGACGCGGTAGCTGCCGTGCGAGCCGCTCGCGCTGATGTGTCGGTCCCAGCCAGACTCGCCCGGGTCGTAGTAGGGCGAGGTGGGGTCGGCAACGCCAACCTCGCTTTGGGTCTTGCCCCACTCGGCGGCAAACTCGTAGCTGCCCGAAGAGCCGTCGGTGAGCTCGAGCACGGTGCTGCGCACGAACAGCGGGTAGTCGTCGTCGGCCACGTCGGTGGCGGTGACGATCATGCCCCAGCGGCCGTACGGGCGGTCGACGCGCGCGCCCTTGGGCACCATGACGGTGAGCTGCCTGTTGTGCACGGTGTTCGACTGGAACATGTCGGTGCCCCAGCTGCCCCAGTCGATGTCGGTGAGCTCGTAGTAGACCTGGCCGTCCTCCTCGTGGGAGCTGGCGACCCTGCCGCTTATCTTCTCGTCCTGGTCATAGACGGTCATGGTGGTGCCGTCGTACTCGATGCCAAACTCCTGGTCGAAGAGGGCCGAGGTACCCTCGAGCATCATCGAGCCCTTCCAGGCGCCGCCGCCCAGCAGCATCTGAGACGCGCCATAGACGAGCACGCCCACCACGATGGCCACGATGATGCCGATGACCAGCGGCTTCTTGCTCTTCTTGGGAGGCACGGGCGTGGGAACGAAGGTGCCCGCGCCAGGTGCGGCGGCTCCGGGCGCCGTGGCCTCGGCAGCCGTGGG